>CADEEX010000218.1:1697-7214 GCA_902826465.1 uncultured Acidobacteriota bacterium | reverse complement strand
GCTGGTAGGGCGAATGTGAAGCCCGGCGTGCATATCCTGCGGCACACGTTCTGTTCGCACTTGGCGATGCGTGGCGCTCCGGCAAGAGCGATTCAAGAGCTTGCCGGTCATCAAGACCTCGCAACGACGCAGCGGTACATGCATCTCAGCCCGGCGGCGCTCGATGCGGCGATTCGGTTGTTGGACGGTCCTGTGGAGGCCGTCGCCCACAGTCCTCTCCAGTTCGTGGAGAGATAGTGGAAGGCGGCGGGAAAAACGCCCTAGATCGGCGTTTTTCCTAAGAAAAATGGTGGAGGCGGCGGGAGTCGAACCCGCGTCCGAAGATACGTCCCCGCAGGCGTCTACATGCGTAGCCGCTCTTGAAGTTTCGCCACTGCCGTCTAAGAGCGACGCAAACCGGCAGTACTAGCCCCGAAATTTCTCATCGCCACGGTCCGAGACAGCCCGTCACGACCAGCCTGTTTAATGGCATCTGGCCCCCAACCACCAGGCGAGGTCAGGGCAGACGTCACAGCCTATTAGGCTGCGAGAGCGTACTGAGTATCCGCAGTTAAGGGATATTCCATCAGATTAACGAGTTAATGGTGCTCGGCATGCATCCCGCGATTCTTTATCCCCGTCGAAGCCGTATCGCCCCCCTGTGTGGACGCCGACAAAACTACGAGAGGCTGTCGCGTTCTGACATCGTCGATTGTACGGCCCGCTCGAAAGCGCGTCAAATCGCTGTACCTGTTGAACTTCGCTTGCTATAATTTCGCCGAGACACCAGCAGCGCACCCCATTCGTCCATGAGCTTCGACCAGCATCTCCGCCCGGCCTTCGACCACCTGACGACGCGCCTCAGGCGCGATGTGGAACGCCACGTCGACGCGGCGGTCCAGGAACTGGTCGAACAGGCCGAAAAGCTCAAGTTATCGACCGAAGAGGAACGCCTGGCGGCGCTGGCGGTGGCCGTGGACGCCGCCCGCGCGGACGCGGAGCAGGCGGCCGCCACGAGGCACCAGGCCGTGGTGGCCGACCTCGAACAGCAGCATCGGCAGGCGCTCGAGTACGCGGAGGGCCGTCTGCACCAGGTGACCCAGGAGCATCACGCCACGCTCGAGCGCACCCTCGGCGAGCACCGCTCGACGCTCGAACGGACCCTGGGCGAGCATCGCTCGCTCCTCGACCGCACCACCACGGAACACCGGAACACGCTGTCAGACACCGAAGCGCGACACCAGCAGACGCTGGCCGAGACGCAGGCGCGCACAATTTCCAGCCTGCAGGCCGCCGACCTGGCCTCGGGCCTTCGTCTCGCCGAGGCGTTTCGCGCCATCGACAAGGCGCAGGCGCTGTCGGACATCCTCAACATCCTGGCCGACGCCGTGGCGGCCGAAGCGCCGCGTTCGGCCATCTTCCTGGCCGGCAGCGGTCAGGTGAAGAGCTGGCGCGCGCAGGGCTTCGAAGGGCAGCCGGCGATAGAGGTGCCGATGGCCGATGCCGGGATGATTGCCGTGGCGCTCGACTCGCGCGAAGCGGTGTCGAGCGGTGGCGATGGCGGCGACGACATGGGCGCCAAGGCGCCGGCCTTCGCGGCGTTGACTGACGACCGTGGCGCCATCGCGGTGCCGATGCTCGTGAGCGACGAAGTGGTGGCCGTGGTCTATGCCGACCAGGGCCCGTCCGGAGATCTCGACCGTGCCTCGTGGGCGTCCATTGTCGAGGTGCTGGCGCGGCATGCCTCGCGTTCTCTTGAAGCGATTACCGCGCATCGTCTGGCCAAGACACTCGGGTCGGGAGCCACGCGGCCACGGACCGTGTCTAAACCAGCAGACGTCGTGGTGCGTCCCGTGCCACCCGTCGAGGAACCTGTGGTGAAGCCGGTCGAACCGGTGATAGACGAGGCGAGTGTGGCGGCGCAGAGGTTTGCGCAGTCGCTGATTGCCGACATCCGTGCGGCACACGAAGGCGACGTGCAGGCCGGTGTCTATAACCGCGATCTGATGACACGTCTGGGCGGACCGATTTCGCAGGCGTGGGCGCAGTATGAAGCCCGCGTGCCCGAGTCGATTCGTGCGGCGACGAACTACTTCCACGCCGAAATGGTCCGCACGCTCGCCAATGGCGATGCGTCGTTGCTAACCCCGCAGAACCCGTGAGCGTACCCATCATGCGTGCCCGTCCACTGCTTGCCGCCGCGCTGCTCGTCGCCCTCGCGACCTCGCGCCCGTACGCGCAACAGGGAGGTGGTCCGCGCGCCGCCGGGGGAGAGGTGGCCACGGAGGTCACCGTGCTCACACCGACACCGCATCCGCCGATGCCGCGCGAACCGTCGCTGGTGTGGCTGGCTCCAGATCGCGGCGTGACCGGCAGGTCGAGCAGTAACGCCGTCATCTCGAACGCGGCGAAGCTGTTGGCTGGCGGTGAATACGCCAAGGCCTACGCGACGGTGGCGCAGCCGGCGGTACAGCAAGGGCCACTGGCGCACTATGTGACCTATTACACCGGCGTGTCGCAGTTGCATCTCGACAGGCCCGCGGATGCGTTGCGAACCTTTGCCGCGCTGTCGGCCCAGAAACCGGTCGGCTACCTGAGTGAGGCGGCGCTCTTCGGCGAAGCCGACGCCCAGCTGGCGCTGAACAAGCCTGGCGCGGCGATCGAGATCTACGAACGACTGCTGAAGCAGAAGCCGAGCAGCATCGAAGATGTGCTGATGCGTCTCGGCCGGGCGGCGAAGGCCGCTGGCGATGCCAGCAAGGCTGCCGACGCCTTTGGTCGCGTCTACTACGAGTTCGCCCTCGGCGAATCAGCCAGGGCGGCGGGCAGCGAACTGGCGCTGCTGCACCTGCGCGACGTGACGCCGGGCTCGCAGCGGTTCCAGCTGGAACTCGGACGAGCGCAGCGGCTCTACGCGTCGAAGCAGTACCGCGAGGCGCGCGACTCGTTCGACGATTTGAAGTCGCTGTCGCGCGGCGACGACAAAGAGGTGATTGAGCTGCGCATCGCGCAGTGCGACTACTACCTGAAGAAGACCCGTGCGGCGCGCGACGTCTTCAAGGCGATCGCCGATGAGCGCGACCGCCGGCAGGCGGAGGCGCTCTATTTCTACGCGGTCGCCCAGCGCGATCTCGGCGATGCCGGCACCTTCCTCGCAGTCGCCCGACGTATCGTCACCGAATTCCCCGGCGACACCTGGGCGCAGGAAGCGCTCAACGCCCTCGGTACCTATTACATCCTGCGCGACGAAGACGAGCAGGCCGACGCCATCTTCCGTGAGCTTTACGAACAGTTTCCCACTGGCCCGCATGCAGAACGCGCGGCGTGGAAGGCGGGGTGGCGCGCCTATCGGCAGGGTCAATACGAAGACACGGTGCGTTTCTTCGAGCGGGCATCGGCCGATTTCTCACGCTCCGACTTCCGTCCGTCGTGGATCTACTGGGCCGCCCGCGCCCACGAGAAGCTCTCGAACAAGACCCTCGCCAACCTCCGCTACGCCATCGTCGTCGCCGACTACATGAACTCGTACTACGGTCGGCTATCGGCGGAACGTCTTGGCGCGTCGGCGCAGGCGTCGGCGCGTGCGGCGTCGGCGTCGCTCGTGGCCGGCGACATTCCGCTGCCGTCGCCGATGCCGGCCAATACGCCCATTGTGAAGGCGCTGCTCGGTGCCGAGATGTTCGGCGACGCGCTGAACGAACTGCGTTACGCGCGAAGGGCGTGGGGCGACTCATCCGCCATTCAGGCCACGGTGGCGTGGGTGAATCAGCAGCAGGCGCGCGATGAGAAGGGGATGGAGCGCTTCCAGTTGATGCGCGGCGGTATCAACAACATGCGTCGCGCCTATCCGCAATTCATGACGGCGGAAGGCGAGGAACTGCCGCACGACGTGCTCACCGTCATCTATCCGCTGGCGTACTGGGATCTGATTCGGAAGTACTCGGCGCAGTACGACCTCGACCCCTATCTGGTAGCGGCGCTGGTGTTGCAGGAGTCCACCTTCGTGGCCGACGTGCGTTCCCACGCCAACGCCTACGGATTGATGCAGCTGATGCCGGCGACGGCGCGTCAGTATGCGAGAAAGCTCGGCATCCCGTACTCGTCGCGCTTGCTCACCAACCCGGACGCGAACATCCGCATGGGCACGGCCTACTTCTCAGACAAGATTAAGGAGTTCGGCGGCGTCCACCTGGCCCTGGCCAGCTACAACGCCGGCGAACGACCGGTGCGGAAGTGGATGGCCGAACGACAGGGCGTCGAACGTGAGGAGTTCATCGACGACATTCCGTATCCTGAAACGCAGGGTTATGTGCGCAAGATCATGGGCATGGCGCACGACTACAAGCGCCTGTACGGCGGCGTCGACGCCACCGGCAATAGCCTCGACAAGACGCCTGACGCGCGCGTGACGCCCGCTCCGGTCGCCGCGCCGTCCGCCACGGTGAAGCCGGCGCCCAAGGCCAAGGCGCCGGCGAAGAAGCCGGCGCCGAAGCCGCGCACCGCTCCCGCAGGCCGCGCCCGTTCGCGCGCTTAACCGTACGTAGCGCGGGCCTTCAGGCCCGCGTGGCCCATCCCGCACATGTCTAAACTCACCGGTTCGAAGAAGGCCACCCAGTTCACCGAGTCGGTCATCCGCGAGATGACGCGCCTGAATCAGCAATACGGCGGCGTCAACCTGTCGCAGGGATTTCCTGACTTTCCCGCGCCGCAGTTGGTGAAGGATGCTGCCTGCGCGGCAATTCAGAACGACGTGAACCAGTACGCGGTCACCTGGGGCACGCGTGGTCTGCGCGACGCGATCGCCCGCGAGTTCACGCGTCGCTACCAGGTACCAGTGGTGCCAGACCAGCAGGTCACCGTGTGCTGCGGCGCCACCGAGGCGATGATGGCCACGATGATGGCGATCATCGATCCTGGCGACGAAGTGATTGTGTTCGAGCCGTTCTACGAGAACTACGGGCCCGACGCGATTCTCTCTGGCGCCACGCCTCGGTATGTGAGGCTGCGCGAGCCAGCGATCGCGCCGATGAACGGCCCTTCGACTTCGCTCAGGGCAAGCTGGAGTTTCGACCCCGAGGAGTTGGCCGAGGCCTTCAACGACAAAACGAAGGCGGTCATCATCAACACCCCGAACAATCCGACCGGCAAGGTGTTCAGCAGGGACGAGCTCGAGACGATTGCCATGCTGTGTCGCAAGTGGGACGTGATCGCCATTTCCGATGAGATCTACGAACACATCGTCTACGACGGCGTAACGCACATTCCGATTGCCAGCCTCGAGGGCATGGCCGATCGCACGGTGACGATTAACAGCCTCTCGAAAACCTACAGCGTCACCGGCTGGCGCGTGGGCTGGACCATTTCGCCGGCATCGCTCACCGGCGCCATCCGCAAGGTGCACGATTTCCTGACCGTCGGTGCCGCGGCACCGCTGCAGGAAGCGGGCATCGCCGCGTTGAGCGTTCCCGACTCTTACTACCTGGAGCTCGCCGCCGCCTACCAGCGTCGCCGCGACATGCTGGTTGGGATCCTCGAAGC
>CADEEX010000218.1:0-1687 GCA_902826465.1 uncultured Acidobacteriota bacterium | reverse complement strand
TGACAGATGTCAGTGGCTTGGGCTACAGAGACGATGTCGAGTTCGCGCGGTATCTGGTGAAGGAGGTTGGCGTGGCCGCCGTGCCAGGGAGCAGCTTCTATCGCGAGAGAGCAGGGGGCCGTACGAAGCTTCGCTTCTGCTTCTGCAAGAAAGACGAGACGCTGCTCGAGGCCGAGAAGCGCCTGTCGGCACTAGGCACGCCTGCTGGACTGCGCGTGCATTGAGGGCTTAAGACGTTTCTCCGTCAGTAGCGCGCGACGATGCCGAAGTAGAGTCCCTTCACGACGAAGCTGCCCTTGTCCTGTTCAACCGTGTAGCCCACATCGATCGAGCGGTAGCCGATCTTCGCGCCGACGTTGTTCGTGACGTTCACGGTGCCATAGATGTCGAAGTCGGCGTAGTGCGCGTTGTAGTCGGGTGAGACGTCTTCTGGCACTGTGATGCCGGACACTTCGCCGGTAATCGAGATGTTCGCGACGGGGTAAACGCGAACGATGCCGCCGATCGCGGGAATAGGCGCCCTGGCGCGCGCGCTTTCGAGCAGGATTGGGCTCTGCAGCGACGCTTCAACGTCGGTGTACTTGGCTTCGAGAATGAGCCCGCCGAAACCACGGTTCTTGGTGATGAAGTCGTACTCGTAGGCGAGGCGCGTGGTCTTCCACGACAGCGACGAGTTGACGGGGAGACCAATGCGGTAGAGCTGGCCATTGAAGACGAGGTCGCGAACCAGCGTCGCTTCCTGCGCGTACTTGATCGCCAGGTACTGCAGGCGCAGCTTGTGTTTCACGCCAGGGCGGAGGACCAGCTGCAGGTCGTTGAACTTCTGATCCTTCAGACCGAGGTCGCGCTTGAAATCGATCGTCGAACCGGCAATGCCGAGCGATTCGCTCGAGATGCCCATTGTGGCGCTCGGTGCCCAGATGCTGCCGGACCCTTCGATGTGGTAGCGCTCGCCGGTGGCGGGGTCGTTCAGTGTTCGTGGTTGGAACTGCGCCGATGCGGTGGCCGCCGAGCCCGCCAGGATCGTCGTCAGGATGAGGTACAGCCTGATAGAAGAGCGCATGAACATTCGCCTAGTGTCTCCGATTCGTGCGTGAAACAAGCGCGGGGTGAGGCGCGGCCAGAATAGCACGTGGTCAAACGCCTCGTGGCTCATGCGTACAAAAAACCGCGCACAGCCACGACACCCTGTCTATCTAGTGTCGTGACGTGTGCGCGGAAACTTTAGCGCGTCCGGCTGAAGCCGGACACTACATCCGCAGACTCAGAAGCCGGACAGCTACATCCGCTGGCTCAACGGACGGCTTCGGCGAATTCTCCCGCCGGAATCTTGCCCGTCAGGACCAGCAGCCAGCGACGCACCGCGGCCGACAGGATGATCACTGCGCAGATCAGCATGATGGTCATGGCGATGGAGTCGATATAGCCCTGCACGTAGGTAGCAGGTACTGGCGACTTGGTGAGCGGCCAGAAGTTGTCGCGGATGCTGAGGACGCCCGCGTACAGCGTCGTGGTCGACAGGAAGCAGAGCGGCAGGATGGTGACCCAGGCGACCTTCGCACGCCCCATGTTGATCAACATCGTGGAGCCGACGGCGAGCGCGACCATGGCGAGCAGCTGGTTCGAGACACCGAACAGCGGCCAGATGGTGGTGATGTTGCCGGTCCAGATGAAGTAGCCCCACATC
>CADEEX010000217.1 GCA_902826465.1 uncultured Acidobacteriota bacterium | reverse complement strand
GACATTCCACTGAGGACGGAGAATAACTTCCGGCCTTACATCGGGATGGGGATCGGCGTGGTCCATTCGAGCTTTGGCCCCAATTTCAGCGACACCACGCCGCTGCTCAACTTCGATTTCGGCCTGCGTTACGGCAAGCCGTCGTCGAAGATGCAACTGCTCCTCGACGCGCACTATTCGTCGGGACTCGAGTATCCCAACACCATGCACTTGAACTTCGGCGTGCTGGTGCCGCTCGGAAAGTAATCACGGGAACACTTCGGCGCTACATTCGCGAGGCCTGCACGCCTGGTGCGAGCGCGCCGCCGGCCCCCGCGTGGGCGAAGCGCGTCAGCGAGCGTCTCGTCCGGGCGTTTGTCTGGGCGCAAGTGGGTCGAGTGCACGTGACTGGCGCGCTGTCGCCGGTTGCTGGTGGACCTCCCTGCATCCTCGTGGCGAATCACGGCCACTACGCCGACGGGATGGTGCTCGCCGTCGCCGCTGGATTTCCGCGCCGCCTCGTGACGTTCGTGGCGCACGGCGCGCTGCGCTGGGGCTGGGGACTTGGCGCCTTGCTGGTCGCTCCGTGCAACACCGTCTGTGTGGACCTCGACCGCGGTCGCGGAACGAGCGCGCTTCGCACTGGTGCCCGCCTGCTGGCGTCGGGCCAGGCGCTGATGTTGTTTCCTGAGGGCTGGGCGCACCTGGACGGACGTCGGCGGCCGTTTCGCGCGGGGGCGGTGGCCATGGCGCAGCTCGCCGCCCGCCGCTCCGGACAGCGGGTCGACCTGTTGCCCGCGTCGATCCGCTATCCGCGTCATTCGGGTCAATGGCTGACGCGGTGGCCACCCGCAGTGCAGTACGGGCTCACGTTCCTCGCCTCGCCCTGGTTTCGGCGCGGTGCGGTCGTCCGCGTTGGATCACCGATCGATGTGCGCACGCTGCCGGTGGACGCCGCTGCCGCGACACGTGTGCTCGAAGCCGCGGTCGACGCGCTCGGGACGATCGATTCCGTCGGCGCCGCAGTGTTGTGACACGGCCACACGTTGGGCCACGGTCTGATGGTGCCGGGAGTCGTGGCACGTGAGGCACGGGTGGCAGTGCGCCAATGGCCAGGCGTCGAAAGCGGAAGAGGGGGCTATGATCGAGGCCAAGAAAGGACACATCGATGACCAAGCGGCACGCATTCTTCCTGGTGGCGGTGATTGGCCTCGGCTACAGCCTTCGACCACAGGCCCAGCAGGGGCAACACGGGCAGGCCCCCGGGGGCGACCTGCCGCATATGGAGCATCGGTTCGACAATCCGGAAGTGTCGGCCAAGAGCTTCGACGACCCGGCGCGGGACGTATGGCAGATGCCCGCTCGCGTCATCGCGGCCCTGAATCTGCGGTCCGGGCAGAGCGTGGCCGACATCGGGTCCGGCACCGGCTATTTCGCGATCGCACTGGCGAAGGGGCCGACCGCGCCCAGGGTCTACGCCGTCGACATCGAGCCGGCCATGGTGGCCTATGTGCGGCAGCGGGCGGAGAAGGAAGGCCTCACGAATGTCTTCGCCGTGCAGGGCGCTGGCGACAGGACCAACCTTCCCGAGTCGGTGGACGTGGTGTTGATTGTCGACACCTATCACCACCTTCCGAACCGCGTCGCCTACTTCACGGCCTTGAAGCAGCGCCTGAAGCCCTCCGGCCGACTCGCCATCGTCGATTTTCGCAAGGGTGCGCCGGGAGGCCCGCCCGACGAATTTCGTTTCACGCCAGAGCAGATCAGCGGGGAACTCGCCAGGGCGGGTTTCACGTTGCAGGCGCAGCACGACTTTCTGCCGCGACAGGTATTCCTCGTCTATCAGGTCAAGTAACGCGTGATGCCTTCGTCGGAGTCCAGTCTGGCCAGGCGGCTCGGATGGCCTGACGCCGCGGCGATCATCGTCTCGAATGTCATAGGTGGCGGCATCCTGTTTACGGCGCCGCAGGTTGCGGCGGCCGTCCCCCATCCCCTGTGGTTTCTCGCCACCTGGGTGGTTGGGGGAGCACTGGCATTGGCCGGCGCCATGGCCTATGCCGAATTGGCGGTGCTGCGCCCCCGAGCTGGTGGCGAGTACGTCTACCTCACCGCGGCGTATGGCCGGCTGGCGGGTTTTCTCACCGGCTGGACCTCGTTTGTCGCCGGCTTCTCTGGCGCGGTCGCCCTCAGCGCCGTCGTGCTGGCGTCGTACGTCGGCCGGTTCGTGCCTGCCGCGGCTGACGCCACCCCACTGTTGATCGTGCCGCTTCCGTGGGTGCCGTTGGTGGTGTCGCGGCAATCGCTCGTCGCGCTGACCGCCATCGGCGCAATGTCGTGGATCCACCTGCGGGGCGTCGGCCCAGGACGTGTGGTGGGCAACGTACTCGCGACGCTGAAGGTGTCGGCGCTCGTCATCTTCGTCGTGCTGGGGTTTTCGATCGGCACGGGGTCCATGGCCCACTTTCAGCCTTCGTCGGCCGGTGTGGAGGCCGTGAAGGGCGCGTCCTGGCTGCTCGCGCTTGTCCCGGTGATGTTCACCTACGCCGGCTGGAATGCCGCCGCGTACGTGGCGGAAGAGATTCGCGATCCTGGACGGAACCTGCCGCTCGCCCTTGGCGTCGGCACGCTCATCGTCGTGGCCATCTACCTCTCGCTCAATGTGGTGTACCTGTATGTATTCACGGTCACCGACCTGGCGGCGGTGCGCGGCAGCGTGCTCGACCTCATTGCGGAAAGACTGCTCGGCGCGGAAGCCGGCGACATCATGGGTGTTGTGTCGATCGTCAGCCTCGCGGCCAGTATCAGTGCGATGACGTTCGCGGGGCCCCGTGTCTACTACGCCATGGCGCGAGACGGTCTCTTCTTTGCGGCGGCGGGGCGGGTGTCCCCGCGGTTCCAGACGCCGGCTGTGGCGATCGTCGCGCAGGCGATCTGGAGTGGGGTGCTGGTGTTGTCAGGCGGCGCCAGCGCGTTGACACGCTACACGGGCTTTGCGGTGGTGCTCTTTGCGGGCGTGGCCGTGGCCGCCGTGTTCGTGCTCCGCCTTCGCGAACCCGACGCGCCGAGGTCCTTCTCGGCCATCGGCTATCCGCTGGCGCCCGCGCTCTTCACGCTGGTGAGTGCCCTCATCGTGGTCAATGCGGTGTACAGCGACCCTGGGCCTTCGGGGGCGGGGCTGTTCGTGATCGCCTTGGGCGTGCCGCTGTATCTGATCTTCGATCGACGGCGAGCGCCCTCGCGCCCTTCCACGCCGGTCTGACACCGCGCGTCAGCGGCATCGCGGTGATGATATGGAGAGCAGAGGGTGACCGATGGCGAAACCGACGACGATCGATGAGTACCTGGAGGCACTGCCCGACGACCAGCGACGCGCCTTGTCGACGCTGCGCGCGCAGATTCATGCGGCCGCGCCAGGCGCCGAGGAGTCGATCGGCTACGGCCTGGCGGCGTTCAAGGTGCAGGGCCGTCCGCTGATTTACATGGGCGCGGCGAAGCACCACTGCGCCATCTACGGTGCCCGGGCCGATACCGGCCTCGCTGCCGCGCTGAAGGGGTTCAAGCAGAGCAAGGGCACCATTCAGTTCACGCCCGACAAGCTGATTCCAGCCGCGGTGGTGAAGCGGATCGTCAAGGCGCGCCTCGCGGCACTCAAGGCGCGGGTGGCAGGCGCAAAGAAAAGGAAGGCGCGCGCAGTTCCGTGACGGCGCTGAAGCCAGAACGGCTGGTGCCGATCCTTCTACCGGACCAACGTGATGCGTAGCTGTGTGTCGTGGAAGGCGGTCGTCGTGGCCGCGACGCTCGCGTTGGCGGCGGGGTGCGCCTCGCTGTCGAGCACTGCGCCCTCGTCCACACCGCCGGAGTCGTCGCCAGGTATCGTGGCGGCGCCGACGGCGGTCACCCTTTCTTCTGATTCACAGCTTGCTGGCACCGCGATCACGGTGCGCTGGGATTCGAGCGCGGCTGGCGCCGCCTTCGTGGTGCACCTCGGCACCGGCGCTGGCGCCGCGGACATCGGCAGCTTCGAGGCTGGCACGGGCCGCTCTTACGTCCACACCAACTACCAGGGGCGCGGACGCGTGTTTGCTCGCGTGCACGCGCGCGCCGGAGACATGGTCAGTTCGCTGTCGTCGGAGGCCTCGACCGATGTGTATCGCCTTCGTGAGGCCGTTGAGGCCTTGTTCCTCGCCAATGGCCGGATGTCGCCCGCCGGCAACAACGGCTGTGGCGCGGCCGACCGCATGCGCGGCTTCAATGCCGGGACACAGGTGAACGTACTGGTGGGCGCCGGTGTCCCGGAAGAACGCGTCACGACCATCCGCGAATTTCTCGATCGCGTGCCTGGCTACACCAATGGCCGCCTGTCCGGTGTGGTCACGCGTGTCGCCGCCGACGTGCCGGTGGCGAGCCAGAACCAGATCAGCGTCAGCGTGGGTGACCCCACCAGCGTCGGGTGCGACGTCAGCGTCACAGGCTGTTTCCGCGCGTTTGTGCCGACGCTCTCCGACGGCTATTCCCGCGCCGAGATCGTCGTCCGAGCGGGCGGCAGCGCCAATGTGTATCGCCACGAATTCGGTCACGCCCTCATCGGCTTGTGCCACATCGACGGCAATGCGGTCGGCGGCAACACCGCGTTGATGACGCCGTCTGCCGCCGCCGATGTCAGCGCCGTTGAGCGGACCGTGATGCGAACCGTGTTCGAGAGCAGCGTGCGGTCTGGCAACGACCGCAGCGCGTTCGTTGCGGCAGGGCTCGTGGATGCGGTGCCGACTATCACGGCCGTGCCGACGCCAGGTTCAGGTTCAGACCTGGTGATCGTCGGACCGTAGAGGCGGCGGGTTTCTCCATCAGTTGAGCGCCGCGATCGTCGCATTGAGCATCGTGGCAAAGCTGACCCACGCCAGATACGGCACCAGCAGCCACGCTGCGACGCGATCGATGCGCCAGAAGCTCCAGATCGTCGCGGCAATCAGGGCCCACAGCACGACGATATCGACCAGCGCGCCCGTGACCGTCTGCACACTGAAGAAGAGGATCGACCAGACGAAGTTCAGCGTGAGCTGCGCAAGGAACAGGTTGAGCGCGGTGGCGTGCCTGGCCCAACCGCCAACTCGCCAGACCCGCCATGCCGCCACGCCCATCATGGCGTAGAGCGTGGTCCAGACGGGCGCGAAGACATCGCTCGGAGGGTTCCACGAGGGCTTGTTGAGCGCGCGATACCACGCGGAGTCGCCGCCCGCCGTGAAGACGCCTATCAGCGCGCCTCCGCCCACGCACAGTGCGACCCAGCCTGCGGCGCCGAGCCACGACCGCAATGGCCGTGGTTGGAAATCAGTCAGCAGGAACTCGCCGTGCGACTTGGATGATGACGCCGTCGAGGATGATGGGATAGCCATGCCCTGGAGAGAGCAAAGCGTCTGCCGTGTCTACGACTCAGGCACTCCAGGTCCTTCCAGATTGATGCAGCAGAGCGGGACCTCCCAAATCAAGAGGTCGCCCGTTCGAAACTGGAGGCCGACCTCCTTCATGCGCAGGAATGCGCCGGCATAACCGTTGTTCGGTCGGACAAACGCTTCCATGGGCCGTCCCACCACCGAGCGGAGCTGGCCAAGAAAATCGTGAGGCGCACCGCCGGAAAAGCTCGTGCCCGACAGGATGAGGCGACGACTCTCATCCGCGGGAATGGTGACGAAGCGCACGGCCTCGGTCTGTTCCTGGAAGTCGCGCCCTCGCGCCAGATACCAGCGCGGGATCGGATACAGATCGGTGAGGGTGGAGGGCGCCGGCGGCTGCGCTCCAAGCGACACCCACTGCGGCGGCGTGGTCAACAGCCCGCGCTCCATCAAGACGCGCGATACCTCCAGGACGCCGATCGCCGATCCGAGCGACGTCCAGTGGTAGTCGAGCGGCAGGTACAGGCGACGGTCGGGATACGTGCGCCGGAAGGTGCGGAACGGTTCGTAGAGATCAATGGCCTCAGGCAATTGCTCGGCGATCACCTGATGAATGCGTTCGGGATTCTCGCCCTGGTCGCCCGCAGGTGGCACCGTCCATCGGCTTCTCGTGTCGAGTGCGTAAGGGAGCTCGTCGCGATACATCGACAGCTTGGTCGGGACGATCACCGGGATCACGTGCACGCCGGCGGCTGTGAGGCGATCGATCGTCGGGCGCATGGCGGCGGCGAGTTGCTGGCCGATCCTGGTGCCCGAATCGGGCAGCTGCACCGGAATCTCGCCGTCGAAGAACAGCTGCAGCCTGCCGTCACGTCGCGTGGCGATGACCCGATCCGGAGTCTGTCCCGACAGGTAGCGCGCGACATACCCGAGTTCGGCGAACGGCGTGCGGTAGCCGTCGCCCGGCGGACGCAGGCCGCGTTCCCAGTAGAAGCCGTGAAAGAACAGCAGTACGCCCACGACCAGCAGCGGAAACAGCGGAGTGGGTCGAAGCCAGGAGCGCATCGCTAGAACTGAAAGTAGAGGAACGGCACAGTGAACTGGCTGAGACCGACAGTCAACGCGGCCGCCAGCATTCCGGTGGCGAGCAGCTGTTCGCCGAACGAACCTGAGGGTTCAGTTCGCGGCCCTTTCGCAGCCAGCCACGGCTCGAGAATGAAGCAGTAGGCGATTCCCGCGACGCACAGAGCCGTGGTGATTGGATGGGCGAGCAGCGCGCCCGCGCTGAACGGCTCGCCGCCTCTCCGTAACAAGAACATCTCCTGCAGGATGACCCACGCCTGCGAGAGGTCTGACGCAAAGAAGAACACCCAGCCGGTGACCACAACGACCAGCGTGCGCAGCCAACTGACAAGCGAATGGCGATCGCTGTTCCATCCCAGTGCGCGCTCGACACACAGAAACGCGCCGTGCCAGGCGCCCCACGCCACGTACTTCAGCGCGGCCCCGTGCCACAGTCCACCGAGCAGCATCGTGAGAAAGATGTTGCGATAGGTGCCGAAGCGTCCGCGGCGATTGCCGCCAAGCGGACGATACACATAGTCGCGCAGCCAGGTGGAAAGGCTGATGTGCCAGCGCCGCCAGAAGTCCTGCAGGCTGGTGGCGGTGTAAGGACGACGGAAGTTGTCGGGGAAGTCGAAGCCCAGCGCCACGCCGAGGCCGATCGCCATCAGCGAATAGCCTGAGAAGTCGAAGTAGATCTGCATCGCATAGGCGATCGTGCCGATCCACGCGGCTGTTGCGTCGATGCGATCGGGCGCATGCGTCACATAGCCGGTAAACACCG
>CADEEX010000216.1 GCA_902826465.1 uncultured Acidobacteriota bacterium | reverse complement strand
GTTCGGGACGCCGCTCGAGTCAGACTACGATTGCGGGCGGCTGTCCACGGCGGCGTTCGTCGCCAATGTGCGCGAGTCCTTCGGCTTGCAGGCGACGGATCAGCAGATTGCGGAGGCCTGGTCGGACATCTTCACACCGAACGACGCTTTGACGGCGCTTCTGCCACAGTTGAAGCGCACCGCCTCGAATCTGGTGCTGGCGAGCAACACAAACGAACTGCATTTTCAGCGGATCGCCCAACAGTTTGCTGAACCGCTGTCGTGGTTCACGGGCTTCGTGCTTTCGTTCGAAGTCGGCGCTCGAAAGCCGGCACCCGAGTTCTTCGTCCGTTGTCTGACCGTCGCCCGTGCTCAGCCCGCTGACTGCGTCTTCGTGGATGACCGCCGGGAATTCGTGGACGCTGCTCGTCAGATGGGAATGTCCGGTGTGGTGTACCAGGAGAACACGGATCTTCTGCGCGCGTTTGCCGAGGTGGGTCTGTAGATGATCGTGGAGTGCTTCTTGCTGTGGTGGACCCTTTCGTGAACCCAAACGGAGGCTCCCTATGGCAAACCTTGAACAATTGAAGCAGAAGTACAACCCGGCGCTCGAAAAGATGACGCAGCTTGGTGTAAAGCTGACGCACCTGCACGTGCAGGACGACAAACTCTTCATCGGCGGTGCGGCCGGTTCCGACGACATCAAGAACCAGGTGTGGACCGCCATCAAGGGCGTCGACCACGCTCACGCCGACCTGATTGCCGACATTACGATCGATCCGTCGCGTCTGCCGAAGACGCCGCCCTCTCCGGCGGAACAGCACTACACCGTGGTGTCCGGCGACACGCTGTCGGCCATCAGCAAGCGCTTCTACGGCGATGCGAAGCAGTACCAGAAAATCTTCAACGCCAACCGCGACATCCTGTCCGACCCAGACCACATCAAGCCCGGACAGTCGCTCAAGATACCCGCCTAGCCCCCGGGGGGTGGCGGCTTCGCGGCCGCCGCCCCGCGACTCCCGGCGCCCCGGTTAGAATGAGGCAGTTCACGTCGCCCCTTCGATGTTCACCCTCGACGACTTCAACCGGCGCGGCGTCGATCGGCTGCCCGGCTATCTCGGCATCGTCTTCACGGACGCAGAGGATGGACGCGTGTGCGCCGAACTCGCGATCCGGCCGCAGATCATGGCGCCGAACGGCTATCTGCACGCCGGGTCAGTCGTGACCCTGGCGGACACCTGCTGTGGCTACGGCTGCCACGCCATCCTGCCAGCGGGCGCCACCGGCTTCACCACCATCGAGCTCAAGTCGAATCACCTCGGGACGACGCGCGACGGTGTCATCGACTGCGTGGCCACGGTTGTCCACCGCGGACGGACCACGCAGGTCTGGGACGCGACGGTCACGGCACGAGCGACCGGTAAGACCATCGCGCTGTTCCGCTGCACGCAGCTACTCCTGTATCCCACGTAGTCGCCGCTTGCGCCGGCGGCTGAGTACGGGTATCAACAGGGTGATGGCCCGATGCGTTGTTGTCCGTCTCCTGATAGTGCTTTCTCTGGCGCTGGCCCCCGCGCCACTCTTCGCCCAGACCGAGGTCGACCTGGCCATAAGGTTCTTCGCACAGGGCGGCGCCTACTGTTTTCGTATCGCGCCGGAGGGGACCAACCTCTCTGAAGAAACCGAGTGGACCGTCATGGTCCTCACCAACACCGAGAATCGGAAGAAGGACTTTCGGATCCGCAGCGTCGATCCTGGACCCATGAACATCAAAGGGCAGGCGCTGAACGACGTCGGCCTGTCCATCACCATGATCTGGCGGCGCGACCTGTTGCGTGACGACTTTTTCGAACGGTTTGCTGCGGGAATCGACGGCCGCTCGCTACGCGCCCGCACCGTGCAGGTGGTGCCCCCAGGCTTGTCGACGATGAAGCCACGCGAGCGTGCGGAGCTGTACTTGAAGTTTGGCGACCGCGGGACGCGTGTGAACTTCGAGCACGCCAGGGAACTCACAGACGACGAGTTCGCTGCGTATCGGACCTACCTGACGGATTGAGGAGCGGCCTCCGTGCCTCGGCTTCACCTGTTCGAGTTCGAAGACCAGTCGTGGTGTCCATCCGTGCTCAGGCGCGGCATGACCGACTACCTGGCCGAAGTGACGGCACGCACCAACCCCTATGCGCCGGTGATCGAGCCGTTGCGCGCATTGCTCCTGCGCTATCCTGGGTCTACGGTCGTGGATCTGTGTTCCGGCGGGGGCGGTCCGTGGCCGCAGCTCGTGCCGCAGCTTCAGGCGGGTGGCGCGTTCACGCGCCTCGTCCTCACCGATGCGTTCCCGAATCCCGACGCGTTGGCCCGCTTCGCGGCCTCTGCACCAGTGACGTATCGCCAGGCGCCGCTGACCGCGACGGCCGCACCAGCAGAGCCCTTCAGCGTGCGGACGCTGTTTTCGAGCTTCCACCACTTTGCGCCGGCCGACGCGCGGCAGATCCTGGCGTCGGCAGTGGCCGCGAAGACGCCGATCGCCATCTTCGAGGCGACAGAGCGTTCACCGAAGGCCATCGCCGCCATGGCTGTTGTGCCGGTGGCGGTGTGGGCGCTCACACCGCTGATTCGCCCGCTGCGCTGGTGGCGCCTCCTCTTCACTTATCTCGTGCCGCTGATTCCGCTGCTGGCATGGTGGGACGGCACCGTGTCCTGCCTGCGTACCTATAGCCCCGACGAACTCCGCACGTTGACGGCCGATGCCACGCTGGCGGGTTTCGAATGGCAGGCCGGACAGCTTCGTGCGCCTGGTGCGCCTCTTCCCGTCACCTACTTGATCGGCGTCCCACGGGGCGTCGCGCCAGGCACAGATTGACAGGTCGACGACCGTGTTACGGCATGGTGCGCGCGCAAATCGCGCCGTTGAAGTGATGCCGGTCCGGGCGGGCGCGCTGTGCTGGATCTCGGCGGTCCAGTTCTTTGTCACGCAAATCGTTGTGGCCACGGCATGGCAGCGGCCGTTCAGTCTCAGATTCGATTACATCAGCGATCTCGGGAATACGGCCTGCGCGGCCAATCCGTCGGCCGCCACCGCCATCTGTTCGCCGTGGCACGCCGCGATGAACGCGTCGTTCATCGCCATCGGCTGCACCATGGCGTTCGGTGCCGTGTGGTCGAGGCCAGCGTTTGCCGCCGGCGTTGCGCGGACGCTCGCCGTGAGCCTGTTCGTCATTGCCGGTCTCGGCGTCGTGCTGGTCGGCGCCAATCCCGAGAACGAGAACAACGCGCTGCACGTGTTTGGCGCGGCGATCAATTTCGTGCCCGGCAATGCCGCCCTCGTCCTGTTTGGCGTGGCGGCGAGGCGATGGCATCAGTCGTGGTTTGCTGTCATCGGCGTCGCACTCGGCATCGTGGGACTCACGTCGACGGTGCTGTTCGTGTCCGGGCACTATTTCGGACTCGGCGTCGGAGGGATGGAACGGCTTACCGCCTATCCCATGCCGATCTGGCAAATCATCGCGGGGACAGTGCTTCTCACGAGGCGGGCCGGGTAACATACCTGCGCCTGTTGTGTGAGGGAGCCCTCCAGGATCCTCGGAGCGAACCATGGCGGACGCCAAGACCAAGGTCAGTGAAGCATCGGTGGACGAATTTCTTGATGGCATCGCCAGCGAGCAGATACGTGACGATTGCCGGACGGTCGCTGCGATCATGCAGAAGGCGACGAAGTCAGGACCGAGGATGTGGGGCACCAATATCGTGGGCTTCGGCACACGCCACCAGCGCTATGCAGACGGGAAGGAAGCGACCTGGATGATGATCGCCTTCGCGCCTCGCAAACAGAACATCACGCTCTATCTCGATCCCGCGTTCGATGGGCGAGACGATCTACTGCCGAAGCTCGGCAAGCACACGATTGGTCAGTCGTGCCTGCACATCAAACGGCTGTCGGATGTTCACCGGCCGACGCTCGAAAAGATCGTGAAGGCTTCGGTGCGAAGGACTCTGGAGAACGAATGACGAAGACATTCATCGTGCTTGCGTTTCTGTGCCTGGCGCCGCGAGTTGGCGCCGAGGTGACTCGTGTGGATGTGGCGTCGCGTGCCGATGTCGGTGCGTCGGGCTACGAGAAGATTGTCGGCACGATCCATTTCGCGGTGAATCCGATCGACCCGAGAAATGCGGTCATTGCCGACCTCGATAAGGCCAGAGCCGACGCTGGAGGGCGGGTGGCGTTCTCGGCCGACCTGTTCATTCTGCGGCCGAAGGACCAGGCGCGATCGAATGGGGTCGCGCTCATCGAGGTGTCGAATCGCGGCAACAAAGGGATGCTGTCGTTGTTCAGTCGTGCCACGAGCGGCGGCCGCAATCCCTCGACGGAGGCCGACCTTGGCGACGGATTCCTTACCCGTCAGGGATACACGCTGGTGTGGGTCGGCTGGCAGTTCGACGCCGAGCGCGCAGGCGGTGGCATGAAGCTCGATCCGCCGGTTGCGACCGGCCTGCGAGGTATCGTGCGCAGTCAGTTCATCGTCGATCGCCGGTCGAACGAAACGACACTCGAGGATCTCGAGGGCTACACGCTCGACGCGAGCGTCAGCGAGGCGACCCTCACGGTGCGCGACGCGCTGTTCGGCACGGGCCAGCCACTCCCGCGTAACGCCTGGAGCGTCAACGGTTACACGCTGACGTTGTCGAGCGGACTCGAGCCGGGTCGCTGGTACGAACTCGCCGTGGGCGCAACCGACCTGCCGATTGCTGGTGCAGGGCTAGCGGCGTTTCGCGACACGGCGGCGTGGCTCAAGCATCAACCAGATGCGCTTGCGCCGGTGACGAGTGCCTACGCCTACGGATCGTCGCAGTCGGGCCGCTTCCTGCGAACGTTCATGTACTACGGCTTCAACTCAGACGAGAAGGGCCGTCAGGTGTTCGACGGCGTCCTTGCCCACATCGCGGGTGGCGCCAGGCTCAGCATCAACGAGCGTGGGGCTCGACCCAATGCCAGCAAGGCGCCCTCGCCGGCATTTCCGTTCGCGAACGCGGCGATGCGCGATCCGGTGAGTGGTCGCGTCGACGGACTGCTCGACAACCCGCGCGCGCGGGCCAACCAGCCGAAGGTCTTCTACACCAACACCGACGTCGAGTATTGGGGCGCCGATCGGTCGGCGGCACTCGTACACACCAGCCCTGACGGGAAGAGCGACCTCACCCTGCCAGAGAACGTCCGCTTCTACTTCCTTGCCGGTACACAGCACGCGCCAACGCGCTTCCCGCCGCGTATGTCCACGGGGCAGCAGTTAGACAATCCACTGGAATACGCCTGGACGATGAGGGCGCTGCTTACAGCGATGGACCGCTGGGTGCGTCAGGGGACAATGCCTCCCGCGAGCCAGCACCCGAAGCTGTCTGACGGCACGCTGGTGAAGGCGTCTGAGATCGCGTTCCCGGCGATTCCCGGTGTGCAATCGCCGAAGACGCTGCCCGGCGGGATGGATGGTGGAGCGCCGGTGCCATTCCTCGTGCCGGCGGTCGACGCCGACGGCAACGATCGGTCAGGCATCAGAACGGCGGAGCAGGCCGTGCCGGTGGCAACCTTCACCGGGTGGAACTTCCGTAGTCCGTCGGTCGGCGGCCCGCACCTCCTTGGTCGTCTCATCGGATCTGAGGTCTTCTTCGCGGCCACCGATCTCGATCGCAAACCCGGAGACCCCCGCCGCTCTGTGGATGCACGCTACGGCTCTCGCGAGCGCTACATGGAGCAGGCGAACGCGCATTCCGCGACGTTGGTGAAGGGTGGCTACCTGTTGGCTGACGATGTGCCGCAGGTGATGAAGCGGGTTGGCGCTCAGTGGGAACTGGAGCACCAGCAGGTGTCCGCGGCCTCGCGGTAGCGAATGAACCAGCCGATCGTCGGATTTCATCAGGACGCAGAGTCGCATTGGGTGGCCGAACTTGCGTGCGGCCACGGACAGCATGTGCGTCACGACCCGCCGTGGCAGATACGGCCGTGGGTGCTGGCCGAAGAGACCCGCCGCGCCTTCCTCGGGAAGGTGCTGAACTGCGTGAAATGCGATCAGGCGGCGCCTGCGGCCCACGAAGTCGTGGGAAACGACCCCGTGGGAAAATAGCCGCGTGGGGAAAACATATCCGGCCATCGATCAGGCGCTCGAGCGTTTCATCACCGCGCAACAGATGTTCTTCGTGGCGACCGCGCCGACGGGGCCAGACGGCCACGTCAATCTCTCTCCCAAAGGGCTCGACACGCTGCGCGTGATCGACCCGCACACCGTCGCCTATCTCGACTACGTCGGCAGCGGCGCCGAAACCATTGCCCATCTCCGCGAGAACGGCCGCATCGTCCTCATGTGGTGCGCGTTCGATGGTCCACCGAAGATTGTGCGTGTGCACGGCCGTGGCACGGCGGTTGAGCCGCAGGACGAGGAGTTTGCGTCGTTGCGGGCGCGGTTCGGCGACGCGCCAGGACTGCGCGCGATCATCAAGGTTCACGTCGAGCGGCTGTCAGATTCCTGCGGGTTCGGCGTTCCGCGCCTTGCCTTCGAGGGCCATCGGTCGCAGCTCACTGACTGGGCCACTCGCAAGGGGGCCGATGCGCTGGTCGAGTATCAGGAGACGAAGAACCACGCGAGCATCGATGGGTTGCCGGCGTTGCGCTGGACCGGGCGCCGCGGCGAATGAGCCATTACCTCGCCCAGGTCAACATCGCGAAGTTCCTGAAGCCCATTGACGATCCGTCGAATGCTGATTTCGTCAACAACCTCGATCGCGTCAACGCGGTGGCCGAAGCGCAGCCTGGCTTTGTGTGGCGCCTCAAGGGTGAAGGCAACGACGCGACCAGCCTCAGGGCGTTCGACGATCCGAACATTGCGGTCAACCTGTCGGTGTGGGTCGACCTCGACTCGCTGACGACGTTCGTCTATCGCGACGCCGCGCAGCGCGACATCATGCGACGTCGCCGCGAATGGTTCGACCGCATGGAGTTCTACATGGCGCTGTGGTGGGTGCCGGCGGGCCACATTCCGACGATAGACGAGGCGAAAGCCAGGCTCGATCTGATCGCTCGCCTCGGTCCGACCGCTGACGCGTTCACGTTCCGTCAGACGTTCGCCGCCCCTAGCCCCTAGCCCCTGGCCTCGGACCTCCGACCTCGGCATCCCGCCTCCAGTCGTCGGTGAGCGCCGTGCGCGCGACACGCGCGGCTCCGCGAACCGCGAGACGGCGTGGGAAACCTCACCTG
>CADEEX010000215.1 GCA_902826465.1 uncultured Acidobacteriota bacterium | reverse complement strand
TTGCGGGACGGGCAGTCGTTTGCGATTGCCGGCCTAATGAACAACATCGCGCAGACCGATCGCCAGGCGGTGCCGATTCTCGGCAGCCTGCCAATCATCGGCACCCTGTTCAAGAGCCGCGCGATCCGTCAGCAGAAGACCGAACTGATGGTGTTGATTACGCCACATCTCGTCCGGCCGCTGAATCCAGACGAAGTGCCGTCTCTGCCAACCGATCAGGAGCAGTTCATCCAGGACGACGCCTCGGCACTGCTCGATCGGGTTCGCGCCGCGAACGGCGTCGATGCCCGGGTCGAGACGAAGAAATAGTTAGAGACGCAGAATCACAACTCGAGGCGAATCAGTGAGCAACACGGTAGCAATCATCGGTGGCGACGGGCGAGAGCTCGAACAACATCTACGCGACCTGGGGATGAGGCCGATGGCCCTTCAGCCAGACGTCCTGACGACGGCGACACGCCCCATGGGGATGCCGGACGCGGTGCTGCTCGACGTCCGCTCCGATCGCAACATCCTCGGCGCGGCGCCCTCGGTGAAGCGCCGCTTTCCGACGACAGCGATTGCGCTGGTCGCGACCGCGTTCGATCAGCAGTTGATGCTCGAGGCGATGCGCGCCGGCGTCAACGAAGTGATCATCGAGCCGATCACGGCGGAGGCATTGAGTGCGGCGCTGGCCCGCGTCATCGTGCCCAAGGCGCCACCGACCGACAACGTGCTCGCGGTGATTGTTGGCGCCAAGGGTGGCGTTGGCGCCACGACGCTGGCGGTGAATCTGGCGGAGGCGCTGGCGCGCAGCAAGCGTGACGCCCTCCTCATTGACCTGCACGTCGGCACCGGCGATGCGGCGGTGTTTCTCGGCGTCGAGCCGCGCTTCACGGTCATCGAGGCGCTCGAGAACACGCATCGTCTCGACGCGGCATTCCTGAAGAGTTTGCTGACGCGGACAAAATCCGGACTCGATCTGCTGGCTTCATCGTCGCGCGTGGTCCAGGGCACCATCGATCCGCATCGCGTGCGGCCGCTCCTCGAGGCGGTGACCCAGTTCTCGTCGGCGGTCGTCGTCGACGCGCCCCGTCAGGACCTTGGCCTTCTCGAATCGTTCGACGTCGCGACGCACGTCTTCGTGGTCGTCAACCAGGAACTGCCAACCGTCAAGAATGCTTATCCGCTGGTAAAGCGTCTGCAGCAGCGTTACGGCGACCGCGTCGGCATCATCGTCAACCGCGCCGATCCGAACTCTGAGATCTCGCTCGACGACGTGGCCAAGGCGGTCAGCGCGCCGATTCGGTTCGTGCTGCCGAACGACTACAAGAAGGCGATGTCGGCCGCCAACAAAGGGCAGCCAATCGCGTCGTCATCGCAGGGCAAGCTGGCCGAGGCGTTCCACACGCTGGCACGACAACTCACGGGTAAGGCGTCCGTGGCCAAATCCACCAGCGAGGAAGCCAGCGGACTCTTCGGCTGGCTGGCTGCGCGCAAATAGAAATCAGAGACGGTCTTTCAGATAGAAACGTCATGGACACACTGTTCGCGCCCAGACCCAGTCTCGAAGTCGACACGCGCCGCGACGACTATCAGCAGCTCAAGTCGAAGATTCACCAGGGGCTGCTTGATCGCCTCGACCTCGATCGGCTCGCGTATGTGAAGCGCGAAGAGGCAGAGCCGGAGATTCGCGATCTCATAGGCACGATGCTGACGCGCGAAGCGGAAACCACGCCGCTCAGCTTTTCCGAACGCGACGCGATTACGACGGACGTCCTGCACGAGTTGTTCGGCCTTGGTCCTCTCGAGGCGCTGCTCGGCGACCCGTCGATCTCCGACATTCTCGTCAACAAGCATGACCAGGTCTACGTTGAACGGAACGGCCTGATTGAACTGACCAAGGTGGTGTTCAAGGACGATCGCCATCTGCTGCGCATCATTGAACGCATCGTCAGCGCCGTCGGCCGGCGTATCGACGAATCGAGTCCGATGGTTGACGCGCGCCTGGCCGACGGGTCGCGTGTCAACGCTGTGATTCCCCCGATCGCGCTCGATGGTCCGTGCGTGTCGATTCGCCGTTTCCGTACCGACCGACTGGGCGCGCAGGATCTGGTGGGCCGCGACTCACTGACGCAGCCGATGCTCGACTTCCTGCAGGCCGCGGTCGCGACGCGTTTGAACATCATCGTCTCTGGCGGTACCGGTTCTGGCAAGACGACGATGCTGAATGTGTTGTCGAGTTTCATCTCCGATCGTGAACGCGTGGTGACGATCGAGGACGCCGCGGAATTGGCGCTGCGCCAGCGCCATGTCGTGCGTCTCGAGACCCGCCCGGCGAACATCGAAGGCAAGGGCGCAATCAAGCAGCGCGATCTCCTGGTGAATGCGCTGCGTATGCGCCCCGATCGCATCATCCTCGGCGAAATCCGAGGCGAGGAAGCCGTGGACATGCTGCAGTCCATGAATACGGGTCACGACGGCGGCCTGACGACCATTCACGCCAACACCACGCGCGACGCGCTGGCCCGGCTCGACACCATGGTGGCGATGGCCAGCCTCAATCTGCCTGAACGTGCCATTCGCCAGCAGGTCGCGTCGGCCGTGCATCTGATTGTGCAGGTGTCGCGCCTGTCGGACGGCCGTCGACTCGTGACCGGCATTACCGAAGTGACCGGCATGGAAGGCGACGTGCTGACCACGCAGGACATCTTCATCTTCGAGAAGGCTGGCATTGGCGAGGACGGTCGGGTGCGTGGGCGCTTCCGCGCCACTGGCATCCGCCCGAAGTGCGCCGAAAAAATCCTGACGGCGGGTCGGCAGCTTCCGGCAGAGATGTTCGAGCACATGAAGAACGTCGCATAAGAGCATCATGCTGATTCCTGTTCTCACCTTCGTCGTCGTGCTGGCCGGAGTCTTCGGCGCCTATTGGGCGTTCGTGGCTGGGCCAGAGGCACGCGAGCAGATGGCCCTGAAGCGCCGTTTGCGGACGCCCAAGGGCGTTGAAGTCAAGGTGCTGCTGACGAAGGAAGAAGAGGCACTGAGCCAGATCGGTGCGTTGAATGCGCTCCTCGGCCGATTCGAGGCGCGCCTGGGGCCGCTCACGACGCTGATCGAGGCATCGGGCGTCAAGCTGACGCCAGCCGCGTTTCTGATGATGACGGCGGTTGGTTTCATGGCTGCTGGCATTGGCACGCACCGCTATCTCGGCCTGTGGTGGTTGTCGCTAGGCACGGCGTTCCTCGGCGCCATGCTGCCGCTGTTCTATGTCCGTTTCATGCGACAGCGGCGGCTGCACCGCTTCGAAGAGCAGTTCCCCGAGGCGATCGACCTGATCTCCCGGGCCCTGCGTGCCGGTCATGCCTTCGCTACCGGTCTCAAGATCGCGGCCGACGAGATGCCCGAGCCGGTGGGTCCCGAATTCAAGCTCCTGTTCGAGCGGCAGAACTACGGCGGACAGTTGAACGAGGCGCTCAAGAACTTCGCCGAGCGCATCCCGCTGCTCGATGCGCGCTTCTTCGTGACGGCGGTGCTCACGCAGCGCGAGACCGGTGGCAATCTATCCGAAGTGCTCGACCGGCTCGCCTCGGTGATGCGCGAGCGCTTCAAGATCAAGCGCGACGTGCGCGTGAAGTCAGCGCATGGGCGGATCACCGCGTACGTGCTGGCTGGAATGCCGCCGACACTGGCGGCGCTGCTGATGCTGCTGAATCCAGAGCAGATGCAGATTCTCGCCACCGATCCGATGGGACAGAAGATGCTCATGACGGCGGCGGGCATGCAGATTGTCGGCACGCTGCTCGTCCGCAAGATCGTGGACATCCAGTACTGATATGCCGCTGCCTCTCGTGCTCACCGTCGTCGGCGTGTTCGCATCGGTGCTGTGCCTGGTGTTCGGCGTGTCCATGCTGCTGGCTGGCGGCTCGCTGACCGGTCGGCGTTTGCTGGAAGTGACGAAGTCGGCGACGTCTGGCGGCAAGGTCCTGGCCGAGTTGATGCCGCTCCAGGCCACCGAGCAGACCGGATTCCTGGCCGATGCCGCGAAGCTGATGGCGAAGACGCCCAAAGAGATGGGCCGCTTGCGCGCGCGGATGACACGCGCGGGACTCAAGTCGCCAACAGCACCGACTCTGTACTCGTTGTCAGAGGTGGTGTGTCCCGTCTTACTGGCGGCGCCGCCGCTGCTGTTGCTTCATGGTCCGCTACGCTGGGTGGCGGCCGCCGTCGGCGCCGCCCTCGGGTTCTTTGGGCCGGGGCTTTACGTCGAGCGCTGCATCAAGGGGCGTCAGCGCGAGATCGAGAACGGGTTGCCCGATGCGCTCGACCTGCTCGTGGTCTGCATTGAAGCCGGTTCGGGTCTGGATCAGGCGGTGATGAAGACGGCCGACGAACTGATCCTCACCTACCCCGCGCTCGGCGAAGAGCTCCGGATGGTGAACACGGAGATTCGTGCTGGCAAGCCACGCATGGAGGCGTTCAAGGCGCTCGCCGAACGGACCCGGGTGGACGAGATCCGCAGCCTCGTCGGCATGCTGGTGCAGACCGATCGGTTCGGCACCAGTGTCGGCCAGGCGCTACGGACGCACTCGGAGACGTCGCGCACCAAACGCCGTCAGCGTGCCGAGGAAGCCGCACAGAAGATCGGCGTCAAGCTGGTGTTCCCGCTCGTGCTGTTCTTCTTTCCGGCGTTCTATGTCGTGGTGCTCGGATCGGCGGCGATTCAGTTCATGCGGACGTTCAACTGACGCTTCACATCACCACATCACCCATCACCCAATCACTAAATCACCAAATAAGAAGAGGAGCAGACAGATGGAAACCACAACAATCGCGGCGCTCGCGGCAATGACAGTGTTGAGCGTGATTTATCTGATGCGTCGTCGCGCCCGCCTCGCCAAGGAAGACTAGTTCCTGATGCCGACCGTGATGCCGACGTCCGCGCAGGCGACCATGCCCGAGGCGCCTCGTTCACTCGAGGCGACCGGGCTGCTGCCGGATCTCGTTCATCAACTCGTGCTGAAGATGCTGCACGCCGGTGGCGAGATGACCGGCACCGAGCTGGCCGGCCGACTCGGCGTGCTCTTCTCAGTGATTCAGCCCAGTCTCGATCTGCTGAAACGCGATCGCTACACCGAGATGTACGGGGGCGGCACTGGCCCCCACTCGAACGTCTACCGACTGACCGACCTCGGCCGCAGCAGGGCCGCTGTCCACATGAGCCACAGTGCCTATGTGGGCCGGCTTCCAGTACCGCTGTCACAGTACCGCGACTATATGCGCCGCGTTGGCAGCGGCGGCGGTACGCCGATCACGCGCGACTCCGTCCGCGAAGCCTTTGCCAGTCTCGTGATCGGCGATCACGTGCTCGACCAGATTGGCCCCGGCGTGACGGCGCGCCACTCGCTGTTCATCTACGGGCCACCCGGCAACGGGAAGACCGCAATTGCCAACACGCTGGTCAAGCTGCTTGGTGGCGACATCGCCATTCCGTTCGCGCTCGCCATTGAGGGCGAAATCATCAGCGTCTACGACCCGCTCAATCATCAGGCGCTCAATCTGCCGTCAGCGTCCGGACTGCTGGCGAGAGACGCCGTGGACGACGGTCGCTGGATCGCCTGTCGCCGGCCGATCGTTGGCGCGGGCAGCGAGCTGACGCTCGATGCCTTCGAGCTCGGTTACAGCCAGGCGACCGGACTGTACCGCGCGCCGCTGCAGACGCTTGCCAACGGTGGCGTGCTCCTCATCGACGACTTTGGCCGGCAACGCGTCGCACCACGCGACCTGTTGAACCGGTGGATCGTGCCGCTCGAGAGCCGCATCGACTACCTGGTGCTGCAGACTGGCCAGAAGTTCGAGCTACCACTCGAGGCGATGGTGGTGTTCACCACCAACATGAACCCGATCGAGCTGCTCGACGAATCGTTCCTGCGGCGCATTCGTTACAAGATCTACACCGAGTCGCCAACCCAGGAAGAGTTCACGCAGATCTTCGAACAGTACTGCGCCTGCCGTGGTGTGGCGTTCGATCGTGAGCTCGTGGAGACGCTGATCACGTGCGAGCTGCAGCCGCGCTTCATTCAGCTCCGCGGCTGTCAGCCGCGCGATCTGATCGAGCACGCGTTGTCGCTGGCGACCTATCTCGGCGCACCGAAGGTGCTCACGCGCGAACTGCTGTCGTCCGCCTGCGGCACGTATTTCCTCTCAGACGACGCCCGCTACGCACACTGATCAGGCTGTCGGATGCGTCGCCGCCTGATTCTTCCCGTTCTGTTGGCTGCCGGGCTCTCTGGTGCCCTCACCGCCAATGGTCGTGTCCGTGCCGACGAGCCGACCGCCTCGTCCTTGGCGATTACCTCGCCCCTTGGCCGGACCGGTCTTGTCACGCGTCTCCGCATCGTGGCGCAGGTTCAGGTGCCGGCAGACGTGCTGCTGTCACCGGTCGACTTCTTCGTCGATGGCGCTCGTGTCGGATCGGTCGAGAGCGGCCCCCCGTACGCGGTCGACTGGACTGACGAGAATCCGTTCGAACGTCGCGAAATTGTCGTGCAGGCCGCCGACTCCACCGGCCGCATCCTGCGCGATCAGGTGGTGTTGCCGCCGTTCGAGGTCGAAGAGCGCGCTGAGGTCAAGAGCATCCTGCTCGAGACCGGCGTCTACGATCGCATCGGCAAGTCGATCGCCGACGTACCCGCCGACGCGTTCACGGTGTTCGAAGACGACGTCCAGCAGGTGATCGATCTCGTGACACGTGAGACGGTCCCGACCGATGTCGTGCTGCTCGTCGACAACAGCCAGAGCATGGCGCTGCGCATGGACTTTGTGCGCCGTGCCACGGAACGCATCGTCAGCGGTCTCCGCAAGAGCGACCGGGCGATTCTGGCACCGTTCAACGCGCACGTGGGCCGGATTACCGGACCGACCAATGACCCGCGCACCGTCGTCGAGGCGATCGATGCGATGCGCGCTGGCGGCGGTACGGCCCTGCTCGACAGCATGGTAGAAGCGACGCGGCTGCTGTCGAAGGCCGAGGGACGCCGCGTCATGGTGCTCATTACCGACGGCTACGACGAGAACAGCAAGGCCGGGTTGCCCGACGCCATCAAGGCCGTTGAAGCCAGCCAGGCGACCGTGTACGCCGTGGGCATCGGTGGAGCGGCCGGCATTGCTCTCAAGGGCGAAGAGACGCTGCGCTACATTGCCAAGACGTCCGGCGGACGCGCCTACTTTCCGATGCGCGTGCCGGATCTG
>CADEEX010000214.1 GCA_902826465.1 uncultured Acidobacteriota bacterium | reverse complement strand
GCGTCTTCACCCAGACGCCGAAGAAGCCGAACTCGGCGCTCCGCAAGGTGGCGCGCGTGCGACTGACCAACGGGATCGAGGTCACCACCTACATTCCCGGCGTCGGCCACAACCTCCAGGAGCACTCGCTGGTGCTGATCCGCGGCGGCCGCGTGAAGGATCTGCCGGGTGTGCGTTATCACGTGGTCCGTGGCACGCTCGACGCGGTCGGCGTTCAGGGCCGCATGCAGGGGCGTTCGAAATACGGCGCCAAGCGACCCAAAAAGGCTTAGGGCTCAGGACTTAGGGCTCGAGCCGGCTTAAGCCTTAAGCCGTAAGCCTTGAGTCATTCAGAGATCAAGACGATGCCAAGACGAAGAGAAATTGCCAAGCGTGAGATTGCTCCGGATCCGCTGTACGACAGCCCTCTGGTGACCAAGTTCATCAACTGCGTCATGAGCGACGGCAAGCGCAGCACGGCGGAGCGGATTTTTTACAAGAGCTTCGACATCATCAAGGAAAAGACGGGCGACGATCCGCTGAAGATCTTCAAGAAGGCGATCGACAACGTCAAGCCGAGCCTCGAAGTGAAGTCGCGCCGCGTCGGCGGTTCGAACTATCAGGTGCCGGTCGAAGTGAACCCGAACCGTCGCCTGTCGCTCAGCCTGCGCTGGATTGTCGGCTACGCCACGGCGCGTGGCGACGGCAAGACGATGCAGGAGAAGCTGGCCAACGAGCTCATGGACGCGGCCAACCTGCGTGGCGGCGCCGTCAAGAAGCGCGAAGACACACACCGCATGGCGGAAGCGAACAAGGCGTTCGCTCACTATCGCTGGTAGTTGTTGCGTATTCACCTAAAGCCCAGAGCCTAGAGCCCAGAGCCCTTTTGTAATGGCCCGCCAAACATCGCTCGCGAAGACCCGCAACATCGGCATCATGGCGCACATTGATGCCGGCAAGACGACGACCACGGAACGCATCCTGTTCTACACGGGGATCACGTACAAGATCGGCGAAGTGCATGAAGGCACCGCCGTCATGGACTGGATGGAGCAGGAGCAGGAGCGCGGTATCACCATCACGTCGGCCGCGACCACCTGTTTCTGGCAGGATCACCGCATCAACATCATCGATACCCCAGGTCACGTCGACTTCACCGCGGAAGTCGAGCGTTCACTGCGCGTGCTCGACGGCGCAGTGGCCGTGTTCGACTCGGTCGCCGGTGTCGAGCCGCAGTCGGAGACGGTGTGGCGCCAGGCGGACAAGTACCGCGTGCCGCGCATCTGCTTCGTGAACAAGATGGACCGCATCGGTGCGGACTTCAAGCGCACGTTCAGCCAGATCATCACCAAGCTCGCCGCCAATCCGGTCGCCATTCAGCTGCCGATCGGCTCGGAAGACAAGTTCATCGGCGTCGTCGACCTCATTCGCATGAAGTCGATTACCTATAAGGACGAAACGATGGGCGCCGACTACATCGTTGGTGACATCCCGGCTGATATGGCCGAAGAAGCCAAGCACTATCGCGAGCAGTTGATCGAAAAGGTCAGCGAAGCCGACGACAAGCTGCTTGAGAAATACCTCGCCGGCGAAGAGATCACCGAGAGCGAAATCAAGGCGGCACTGCGCAAGCGGGTCCTCACCTCGGTCCACAGCAAGAACGAAGCGGCGTTCGTGCCGGTCATCTGCGGCTCGGCGTTCAAGAACAAGGGCGTGCAGCCGATGCTCGACGCGGTCGTCGAGTTCCTGCCGTCGCCGCTCGATGTGCCGTCGATTTCCGGCCTTGACCCCAATGCGAAAGAGGCGGGCACCACCATCGACCGCCTCGCCGCCGACGACCAGCCGTTCTCGGCGCTGGCGTTCAAGATCATGACTGACCCGTTCGTCGGTCAGCTGGCGTTCTTCCGGGTGTATTCCGGAGTGCTGACAGCGGGTTCGTCGGTCTACAACGCGTCGAAGCAGCGCACCGAGCGCATCGGCCGCATCCTGAAGATGCACGCCAACAAGCGTGAGGAAATCAAGGAAGTCTACGCGGGCGACATCGCGGCGGCCGTCGGTCTGAAGAGCGTTGGCACCGGCGACACCTTGTGCGACGAGAAGAACCCGATCGTGCTCGAGGCGATGGACTTTCCGAAGCCGGTCATTTCGCTCGCCATCGAGCCCAAGACCAAGTCTGACCAGGAAAAGCTTGGCGTTGGCCTCCAGAAGCTGCGCGCCGAAGACCCGACCTTCCATGTGCAGACCGACATCCAGACCGGTCAGGTCATCATCGCCGGTATGGGCGAGCTGCACCTCGAAATCATTGTCGACCGCCTGAAGCGCGAATTCAGCGTTGAAGCCAGCGTCGGCAAGCCACAGGTCGCCTATAAGGAAACACTGACGCGGCCCGCTGACGGCGAGATGAAGTACGCGAAGCAGACGGGCGGCCGTGGCCAGTATGGTCACTGCAAGATCCATCTGTATCCGGGCGAGCCCGGTTCCGGCTATATCTTCGAGAACGAGACGACCGGCGGATCGATTCCCAAGGAATTCATCAAGCCGATCGATGAAGGCATCAAGGAAGCCCTGACGCGCGGCATTCTCGCCGGCTTTCCGATCGACGATGTGCGGATCGAGCTGTACGACGGTTCGTACCACGACGTCGACTCGTCGGAAATGGCGTTCAAGATTGCCGGTTCCATGGCGTTCCAGGATGCGGCCAAAAAGGCCCGTCCGGTACTGCTCGAGCCGGTGATGCGCGTCGAAGTCACGGTGCCTAAGGAACACATGGGCGACGTGATGGGCAATCTGTCCAGCCGACGCGGGCAGATTCAGGCGCAGGAAGATCGTGGCGGCACGCAGATTATCCAGGCGCGGGTGCCGCTGTCAGAAATGTTCGGCTACGCCACCGACCTTCGTTCGCGGACGCAGGGGCGCGCGTCGTACTCGATGCACTTCGATCGGTACGAACAGGCGCCAAGCAACGTCAGCGAAGAAATCGTTGCGAAGTTTCAAGGGAAGTCATAAGCAATGGCTACAGCATCGTTCAGCGACAAGATTCGGATTCGTCTCAAGGCCTACGATTACCGCGTGCTCGATCAGTCGACCACCGAGATCGTGGATACGGCGAAGCGCACCGGCGCGCGCCTGGCGGGGCCGATTCCGCTGCCGACGGCCAAGAACAAGTGGACGGTGCTCCGTTCGCCGCACGTCGACAAGAAGTCGCGCGAGCAGTTCGAGATCCGCACCCACAAGCGCCTGATCGACATCTTCGAACCCACTCCGCAGACGGTCGACGCGCTGATGAAGCTCGATCTGCCGGCCGGTGTGGACGTTGAGATCAAGGCGTTCGGAAAAGAGCACAAGTAGGCTTTGGGCGAGAGCCTAAAGCCCTAGAGCCAGACAGGTTACTGAAATGGTGAACGGAATTATTGGCCGCAAAGTCGGCATGACGCAGATCTTCGACGCAGATGGCACGGTCCATCCGGCGACGGTGATCAAGGCGGGTCCGTGCGTCGTGGTGCACGCCAAGACCGCGCAGCGCGATGGCTACCAGGCGATTCAGCTCGGCTTCGTCGATGATAAAGCGACGAAGGAGAACAAGCCGACCGTCGGTCACTTCAAGAAGGCCGGCGTGCCGCCGACGCGCGTCCGTCGCGAGGTCACGCTGGCGGCCGGCGCTGATGCGCCAAAGGTGGGCGAGCAGGTGCTGGCCTCGATCTTCGCGAGCGGCGAGCGCGTCGATGTCATCGGCACCGGGCGCGGTAAGGGCTTCCAGGGCGTGGTGAAGCGTCACCACTTCGCGGGCGGCGCGGCCACCCACGGGTCGATGTTCCACCGTGCTCCGGGGTCCATTGGTGCCTCATCGTTCCCCTCGCGTGTCGTCAAGGGCATGCGCGCCGGTGGCCGTATGGGCAATGCCCGCACCACCGTGCACAACCTGAAAGTGCTGCGCGTCGACCTCGATAACCACCTGGTGATTGTCGAAGGCGGCATTCCCGGTGCTCCGACCGGCTACGTGATCATTCGCAAGGCGGTCAAGGCCAAGAAGATCAAGGTCGCCCAGGTCGAGAAGCCGAAGAAGGCGAAGAAGTAACCATGCAGATCGACGTCGTCAATCACAACAACGAGAAAGTCGGCGCCATCGACGTGGCCGACGCCGTGTTCGGCGGTCGCGTCAACAGCGCGCTGGTGTGGCAGTCGGTCGTTCGGGCCAACGCCGCCGAGCGCCGTGGCACGCACAAGACCAAGAACCGCGCGAACGTCAGCGGCAGTGGTAAGAAGCCGTGGAAGCAGAAGGGCACGGGCCGCGCGCGTGTCGGCGAAATTCGCAACCCGCTGTGGCGCAAGGGCGGCACCGTGTTCGGGCCGCAGCCGCGTAGCTACGCGTTCACGATGCCGAAGAAGGCCGAGCTCGGTGCGCTGCGCGCTGCCTTGTCGCAGAAGGTGCAGGACGGTCAGCTGGTGATCGTCGATGCGCTGACGGCCAACGAGGTGAAGACCAAGGCCGCGGCGGCGATGCTGAAAAAGCTGGGTGTCGACGGCAAGGCGATTCTGATCGACCTGGCGCCCGACGCCAACCTGTCGCAGTCGGTGCGCAACCTTCCGGGCATCGTGATCGTGGCGAGCGGCCGGCTGACGGCGCGGGACGTTGAGCGCGCCGAGCGTGTCGTCGTGACCCAGAGCGCGATCGAGAAGCTGCAGGAGGCGCTGGCATGAAGATTACCGAGATTATCCGCCGCCCTCTCATCACCGAGAAGACGTCGATTCAGCGCGAAGACGGCAAGACCATCGTGTTCGAGGTCGCCACCGGCGCGAACAAGATCCAGATCAAGCACGCCATCGAGAAGCTGCTCGGGGCGAAGGTGGCAGGCATCCGCACCAGCATTGCGCACGGCAAGTTCAAGCGTCAGGGACGTTACGCCGGCCAGCGCTCCGACTGGAAGAAGGCCTACGTCACCCTCCGCGAGGGCCAGAAGCTGCCCGAGTTCCTGGAAGGGGCATAACGAACCATGCCGATTAGGAAGTACAACCCGACGTCGCCCGGTCAGCGGTTCCAGACCGTTCAGACCTTCGACGAGATCACGACCAACATTCCGCACAAGCCGCTCGTTGAGCCGCTGAAGAGCACCGGCGGCCGCAACAACCGCGGCGAGCTGACCTCGTGGTGGCGCGGCGGCGGTCACAAGCGGATGTACCGCATCATCGACTTCAAGCGGGACAAGCACAACATCCCGGCCAAAGTCGCGACGATCGAGTACGACCCGAACCGTTCGGCGCGGATTGCGCTGCTGACCTACGCCGATGGCGAGAAGCGCTACATCCTGCAGCCTCTCGGGCTCAAGGTCGGCGATTCGATCGTCTCGGGCGAGAGCGTCGACATTCTGCCGGGCAACGCCCTGCCGCTCAAGAACATCCCGCTCGGCACGCAGATTCACAACGTCGAGCTCCGTCCGGGCAAGGGCGGCCAGATTGCGCGCAGCGCTGGTTCGAGCGTGCAGCTGGTGGCGAAGGACGGCGACTACGCCTCGGTCAAGATGCCGTCGAGCGAGATTCGCAAGATCTTCATCGAGTGCTACGCGACCATCGGTCAGGTGGGAAACATCGACCACGAGAACGTGTCGATCGGCAAGGCCGGCCGCAGCCGCTGGCTCGGTCAGCGCCCGCACGTGCGCGGTGTGGCCATGAACCCGGTCGACCATCCGCTCGGCGGTGGTGAAGGTAAGACCTCGGGCGGCCGGCATCCGGTCACGCCGTGGGGTATGCCGACCAAGGGCTACAAGACGCGAAACAACAAGACCACCGACAAGTTCATCGTGCAGCGGAGAAAGAAGTAATGGGCCGTTCACTGAAAAAAGGGCCGTTCATCGATACCTCGCTGCTCGAGAAGATCGAGGGGATGAACCGCACCGCCGAGAAGAAAGTGATCAAGACGTGGTCGCGCCGCTCGACCGTGATTCCCGAGTTCGTCGGGCACACGCTCGCGGTGCACAACGGCCGGAAGTTCATCCCGGTCTATATCACCGAGAACATGGTCGGGCACAAGCTTGGTGAGTTCGCGCCCACGCGCCTGTTCAAGGGACACACCACCAAGGTGGCGGAGAAGACCGCAACCGCGTCGCCCGCGGCTGGGAAGGCGAAGTCATGGCAGCGATTCAAGCACAAGCGACCGCGCGCTACATCCGGACCTCGGCCCAGAAGGCCGGCCTGGTGATGGCGCTGATTCGCGGCAAGGACGTCAACCTCGCCTTGTCGACGCTCCGCTACACGCGCAAGACGATTGCGGCCGACATCGAAAAACTACTCCGTTCGGCGATTGCCAACGCGCAGCAGAAAGACGGCTTCGGCGGCGACGTCGACCGGCTGTTCGTGTCAGCCTGTTTTGCCAATCAGGGGCCGTCGCAGAAGCGTGTGCGTCCGGCGCCGATGGGCCGCGCGTTTCGCGTGGTGAAGCGGACCGCGCACCTCACCGTGCAGGTCGCCGAGCGTGCGGAACACGTGGTGGCGGTAGGGACGACCGACGCGCCAGTGCGCGCCAAGCGTCCGCAGGGTAAGTCGGCCAAGTCGCCGAAGAAGGCGAAGGAGTAACTGTGGGCCAGAAGGTTCACCCTACCGGATTCCGGCTCGGGTTCAACAAGACGTGGCGTTCGCGCTGGTATTCAGACCGCGACTACTCGAAGCTGCTGCATGAAGACCTGAAGTTGCGCGAGACGCTCAAGACGCGCTTCCAGCATGCCGGTGTCTCGAAGATCGAGACCGAGCGCGCTGCCAACAAGCTGAAGATCGATATCTACACGTCGCGCCCGGGCATCATCATCGGCCGCAAGGGGACGGAAGTCGACAAGCTGAAGCAGGAAATCCAGAAGAAGACCAACCGTGAGGTCTTCATCAATATCCAGGAAATCCAGAAGCCCGAGCTCGACGCGCAGCTGATTTCAGAGTCGGTGGCGATGCAGCTCGAAAAGCGCGTGGCATTCCGCCGGGCGATGCGCAAGGCCGTTGAATCCGCGTTGCGGTTCGGGGCCCGGGGCATCAAGGTGCGGGTGTCGGGCCGTCTGAACGGCGCCGAAATCGCGCGCTCCGAGTGGTACCTGCACGGCCAGCTGCCTCTGCAGACGCTGCGCGCCGACGTGGACTTCGGGTTCCACGAAGCGCACACGACCTACGGGCAGATCGGCGTGAAGGTCTGGATGTACAAGGGCGAGCGGCTCACGCCACGCGTTGGCCGCGACGAAGAATATCGCGACCGTCCGCGCCGGGCCGCGGGCGCTCGGGGATAGCGAGTAACGACCATGTTGATGCCGAAGAAGGTCAAGTTCCGGAAGCAGCAGCGCGGCCGCA
>CADEEX010000213.1 GCA_902826465.1 uncultured Acidobacteriota bacterium | reverse complement strand
CAGCACCGATCGGATCTTGCCGTCTTCGAGCATCAGCAGCCCACCGATGGTGCACCCGGCCGGTGTCGTCACATCGTCGCGCAGCGCGGCCGGATGTCGTCCGGAGGTCTGAATCATCCGTGCGGCGCCAAGCGCTGTCTGTGCCACGAGACTGAGCGCCAACTCGCGCGGGACACCGACGCGGACGCCCGCGTCGGCCATCGCCTCCATGATCAAGAACTGATAGGCGGGACCGCTGCCGCTGAGCGCCGTAATCGCGTTGAAGTGACTCTCGTCGGTCTGCGTGCAGCGACCGACGCAGTCGAAGATCTGGCGCGCCTGGGCGATGTGGGCGGCGGTGGCGTGCGTGCCGCCGCAGATCACGGTCATGCCTTCGCGCACCACACACGGGGTGTTCGGCATCGCCCGCACCCAGGGGTTGGCCTGCCCGGTGAGCGACTCGAGCTGCTGCAGCGTGGTCCCGGCGAGGATCGAGATGAGCAGGGTGCGTGGCGAGAGGCCAGCCTCGCGAAGCGACGCGATGGCGCGCGCCGCCTGCGCCGGCTTCACCGCAAGCACGATGATGCCGGCTCCAGGCACACACGCCCGGATGTCGGTATTCACGGCGATGCCGAGCGTGTCCGCAGCCGACGAGCAGCTGGCGGCGGAGCGGGCCATGCCCCAGGCCGACTCACGCGACAGCGCACCGGCATCGAACAACCCTTTGAGGATGGTGCGCCCCATCACGCCAGTGCCGATCACGCCGAAGGTGTCGTGTCCGGTCAGCAGCGGTGGGTGAGTGGTGGTGTGCTCGGTCATTCAGTGCGCTCCCATGACGGCGGCCGTCGTTGCGGCGTGATCACCAAGCCTGCGGTCCGGCGTCAGGTAGTGGCGGATGTAGTCGTTGACGGCGCTTGCCAGCGGCGTAATCGGCGCGTCGTAGCCCACCGTGCGGAGCCGCGCGATCGAGGCCTCGGTGGAGTACTGATACTTCGACTGCAGCGACTCCGGCATGTCGATGAACTCGATCTGTCGAGGCCGGTCCATCGCGTCGAAGACCGCCGTCGCCAGTTCGATCCAGGTGTGCGACTTGCCGGCGCCGACGTTGATTAGACCGTTGGCTGTCGGCGACGCGGCGACGTGCAACGTCATCTCGACCGCGTCCTTTACATACAGGAAATCGCGGCGCTGCTGTCCGTCGGCGAAGTCGGCACGGTGGCTCTTGAACAGCTGCACCCGTCCGGTCTTCTGAATCTGGTGGAACGCCTTGTTGACGACGCTACGCATGTCGCCCTTGTGCGACTCGTTCGGCCCGAAGATGTTGAAATACTTGAGGCCGGCAATGCGATCGAAGTAGCCGTGCCGCTCGGCATAGAGGTCGAAGAGGTGCTTCGAATAGCCGTACATGTTCAGCGGTCGCAGACGTCGCAGGTCGCCGTCTTCACCGAGCGTGCCCTCGAGATCGCCATAGGTGGCCGCAGACGAGGCATAGACGAACCGGACGTGATGCCGCAGTGCCCACTCGGCCAGTGTCTTCGTGTACTCCGTGTTGTTGTGCAGCAGGTAGTTGGCGTCGGTTTCGGTGGTTGACGAGCAGGCGCCGAGGTGGAGCACCGTGCGGACGTGACTCAGGCCGTCACCGTCGAGAGCCGCGCGCAACGCCTCCGGAGCGATGATGTCGTCGAATCGAAGCGGTACCAGATTGCGCCACTTGTCCGATCGATCGAGTTGATCGGCAATGAGGATGCGCTCGTAGCCACGGGTGTTGAGGCCCCAGACCAACGCGCTGCCGATGAAGCCGGCGCCGCCGGTGACAAGGATCGTGTGTTGTGGATCGAGCATGGTTAACCGAGCACGCTCAGGATTTCAGCGGCGAGCCAGCGCACATCGGCCTCGTCGATGACCAGCGGGGGAGCCAGGCGAATGACGAAATCGTGTGTTTCCTTGCACAGAATGCCGCGCTCCATGAGCTGTTCGCACACCGGGCGTGCGGGCCGATCCAGTTCGATGCCGATGAGCAACCCGCGTCCCCGCACCGCGCGCACCGACGGCGCGCCCTGTCGCGCGGTCCCTTCAGAGCCGCGCACCAGCGGCTGCAGCAGATCGAGCAACAACGTGCCGAGTGTTGCCGAACGGTCGGCAAGCTTCTCGTCGGCGATCACGCGCAGCGCCGCGAGCGCCACGGCGCAGCCGAGCGGATTGCCGCCATACGTGCTGCCGTGGCTGCCAGGCGTGAAGACCTCCATCACGTCGCGACGTCCCGCCACCACCGACACCGGGTAGACGCCACCCGACAGCGCCTTGCCGAGGATGTAGACATCCGGAATGACGCGTTCATGTTCGCAGGCGAACCAGCGGCCCGTGCGTCCCAGCCCGGTCTGAATCTCGTCCGCCATGACCAGCACGTTGTGCGTCCGGCACAGCGATGCCGCGGCGGCGAGATATCCGTCTGGCGGCATGACGATGCCGGCTTCACACTGAATCGGTTCGACGAGGAAGGCACAGGTGCGCGGTGTGATGGCGGCCGAGAGCGCGTCGAGGTCGCCATAGGGAACGATTACGAACCCCGGGGTCAGCGGTCCGAATCCACGCTTGTAACTGGCGTCAGACGAGGCGCTGATGATGGTCGTGGTCCGGCCGTGGAAATTGCCGGCGCAGACGATGATCTCCGCGGTGCCGTCCGGAATCTGCCTGCGGTCGTGTCCCCACCGACGGGCGGCCTTGATCGCCGTCTCCACCGCCTCGGCGCCGGTGTTCATCGGCAAGACGACGTCGAGCCCGGTGAGTTCGGCGACCGCCTTGCAGAACAGCGGCAGCTGGTCGTTGTGAAACGCGCGCGAGGTGAGCGTGACCTTCTTCGCCTGTTCGATGAGCGCCGCAACGATTTTCGGGTGCGCGTGCCCTTGATTGACGGCGGAGTAGGCGCTCAGGCAATCGAGGTAGCGCCGTCCCTCCAGGTCGTAGACCCAGCACCCTTCGGCGCGCGACACCACGACCGGCAGCGGGTGGTAGTTGTGCGCACCCCAACGGTCTTCGATGGCGAGCAGTTCAGCGGCAGTTCGCTCCACGAGCGCGTTCACGAGGCCTCCGGGAAAGCCTCATCTTACCCGAGCGTCGAGGGCGCACCGCTACGGTCTGACCATGGTGAACGGCGCGCTCTGCACGGAGCCGTCAACGGACGTCGCGGTCCCGGTGATCCGCCGGCCTGCCGTGGTGCCGGTCGTATCCATCTGGCCTGTCACCACGACGTCGGCGAATCCCCCCGATAGCTTCAGGCGCATCGCGATGGCGCCGGTCGCCGAGATGGTGCCCGGGCCCGCCGGATCGGTCTGGAACGTGGTGCCGGCTGGCAAGTTGCACAGCGGACCGACCAGCGTGGCTGTCCCCGAGAACGTGCCCGAGCTCTGCACCGTGGTCGTCAGGACGACCGAGCCGTTGTTGCACTGCGGGTAGGTGTAGTTCCAGGCGCCGTTCATGCTGCCGGAGGCGAACGAGGCCGTGGCGGTGGCGGTGCCGCCCTTGCCGTCGCTGACCGTCACTGTGGCGGTTTGCGGACCGTCGCCGGGGATGGGAAGCGTCTGATTCGCGCCCGTGAGCGTCGTGCTGCCGATCACCCACTGATAGGTAACGGCGTCACCGTCGGGATCGGTGGCGCTCGCCGCGAGCGTCAGTTGCGACAGTCCGACGACGCCGAACGCGGGTGACGCGGTGGCGCTGGCGATGCTCGGATTGCGATTCGCCGCTGGCGGCGGCGTGGGATCCGTGGGGGAGTCGTTCTTCTTGCCGCAGGCCACCGCGACGATCAGGACAAGGACGGAAGCGCAGAAACGCTGATTGGAACGCATGCGCGAACTCTACGCTATTTCTTGGCCCTGCGGGCGTGCCGTTCCAACACCTCGTGCATCAGCGTCTGATAGCCGATGCCCCGGCGTTGTCCTTCAGTGCGAAAGTGCTCGAGCACCTGCTCGTCGACGCGAATGGCGATGAGCTGGCGCGGCGTCGCGCCGAGCGGCGGCCGCCCAACCCGGCGCATCGACTGCAGCTGTGACGGGCTCAACTCCGGAATGTCGGTGTAGTCAATCGTGTGCATGGTACGCCTCCCGTTCGCGCCTGCTCGCGCAGCGCGCGCTGATGATGCGGATTGCCGCCGTTTCGTCGTCATGACACCTCAGCGTGTAGACGACGACGGCGATCTGGCCGCCGGTGGTGCGACCGAGCCGGAGATGGCGCGGTTCGCCTGCTGGCTGCGCCGATTCGCCGTCGAGCGCCTGATCGTCAAAGAATACGGTCCGGGCGTCCTCGAAGGTGAACCCGTGCTTCTCCGCGTTGCGCAGGGCCTTACGGCCGTCCCACTCGAAAGTCACATCAGTATATATGAAATAGCGCCACATATGTATACACAGATCAAGCAGTCATGCGGAACTGCAGCGCCTCGGCAACATGATCTGGTGCGATGTCGTTGGCGCCATCGAGATCGGCAATGGTCCGCGCGACCTTGCGCGTGCGTTCGTAGCCACGGGCGCTGAGCCCGAGCCGCTGCACGGCGGCACTCAGCAGACGCACGCTCTTCAGATCGAGGCGGCAATGCTGCGCCATCATCGACGGCGTGAGTCGCGCGTTGGCGGAAACCGGTGTGCCGGCATAGCGCTCGCGCTGGCGTTGACGCGCCGCCACCACGCGGGCGCGCACCACGGCCGACGGCTCTCCCGCGGTCGTCTGTCCGAGCACATCGGGCGGAAGTGCGGGGACCTCGACGCCCAGATCGAGCCGGTCACGAAGTGGACCGGACAGGCGACTGCGGTACCGATCGACCTGCATCGGCGTGCATCGACACTCGCGCTCCGGGCTGCCGGCGAAGCCACACGGGCATGGGTTCATTGCTCCCACCAGCACGAACTTTGCAGGGAACGCGACACTTCGCGAGATGCGTGCGATCGTGACGCTCCCTTCTTCGAGCGGTTGCCGCAGCACTTCGAGCACGGCGCGATGGAACTCGAGCATCTCGTCGAGAAACAGCACACCGTGATGGGCGAGCGACACTTCGCCGGGACGCGGCTGACCACCACCGCCAATCAACGCCACGTTTGAAATGGTGTGGTGGGGCGCACGAAAAGGACGCGACTGCACCAGGCCGGCCCCTCCTGGCAGCAGACCGGCCACCGAGTGGATGGAGGTCACCTCAATCGCCTCGTCGAACGTGAGCGGCGGAAGAATGCCTCCCATCCGCCGCGCCATCATCGTCTTGCCGGCGCCGGGCGGACCGACGAGCAGCAGGTTGTGTTCGCCGGCCGCCGCGATCTCGAGCGCGCGCCGGGCCAGGAGCTGGCCACGCACGTCGGCAAGGTCAGGAACGGACGCCGCCTCCACCGCGATGCCAGGCGGTGGCGTCGAGAAGGTGGTCGGGTGATTTAGCGCCTGCACCGCCTCGGCAAGCGTGCGTACCGCGAACACGTCGAGACCGCCGACGATGGTGGCTTCGCCGGCGTTGGCGTGGGGGAGCAGCAGGCCGCTCAGGCCCTCGCGACGAGCGGCCGCGGCAATCGGCAGCACTCCTCGTGCCGACTGAATGGCGCCGTCGAGCGACAGCTCGCCGAGCACCACGAGATCGTTGATGGCGCGGCGTTCGACTGCGCCTTGCGCAGCGAGGATGCCGAGCGCAATCGGCAGGTCGAAAGAAGCACCGGCCTTGCGCACGTCGGCCGGCGCCAGGTTTACCGTGATGCGGTGCGGCGGAAACTCGAAGCCCGAGTTGCGAATGGCGCTGCGGACGCGGTCGCGGCTTTCGCGAACGCTGGCGTCTGGCAGGCCGACCATCGTGAAGCCTGGCAACCCGAACGACACGTCCACTTCCACCTGTACCGGACAGGCCTCGACACCGAAGACAGCAGCGGTCCTGAGCGTGGCCAGCATGGCCCGCACCGCTGCAAACGGGACGACGGACGGGGAGAGTGAGAATTGCGAGGGATTCGAAGGGCGGCGGGTAAGGCGGTCGCAGAAACTGCGATCGTCAGTGCGCGCGGGCGGTGTAAATAGTGAGACGCGCGCCGGCGCGAATCTGCGTGCTCGGCAGCTTGTTCCACTGACGGATTGAGGCGACCGAGGTGCTGAAGAGGCGCGCGATCGACGCGAGCGTGTCGCCGCGCTTCACCTGATAACTCAACTTGACGAGCGGCGTCGACGGACGTGTGTTCACGGCGGCAACGACCGTGTCTTTCGTGGTCGGGCGCGCCTCGGGGACGGGCACGGGCAGGTCCGTACGCGACGCCATGAGCGTGGTCGCTTCGCGCGGCACCATCAGCTTCTGGCCGATGGGCACTTTCGCCGTGGCTTTCAGATAGTTCGCCTCCGCGAGATCGGTGCGGCTCACTTTGAGACGGCGCGCGATGGTCGCGAGTGTCTCGCCCTTCTTCACGATATGCCAGTTGAGCGATGCCAGCTCGATCTCGTCCGATTCCTCAATCCGCATCCTGAGCAGGTCCGCCGAGCCGATCGGTACTTTCAGCCGATAGTCTTCGTCGCGGACCGGCGTGGTCCAGCGGCGCAACTCCGGGTTGAGCGCCTGGATCTCGTCGATCGTGGTGTCGCTCCACTCGGCGATGCGCCGCAGGTCGATGGCGCGGGGCAGCGTGACGACGTCGTACTCAGGAATCTCTTCAGTCTCGAACTCGAAGCCGTACTGGGCCGGATTCTTCGCAATGATGATGGCCGCGAGAATCATCGGCACGTAGTCGCGCGTTTCGCGCGGCAGCAGGCGTGGTTTGGCGGCGAGGGTCCAGAAGTCGTCGGCCCGGCCGCGCTTTGCAGCGCGCTGCATGCGCCCCGGCCCGCCGTTGTACGAGGCCAGTGCCATGTGCCAGTCGCCGTCGAACATTCTGGCGAGCGTGCCGAGATACTTCGCCGCAGCCAGGGTGGCCTTCTCCGGATCGGAACGCTCGTCGATGTACCAGTCCTGGCGCAGTCCGTTCTCGATGCCCGTGCCGCGCATGAACTGCCAGACGCCCTTCGCCTTCGTGCGCGACAACGCGGTGGTCTTGAAGGCGCTTTCAACGAGAGGGACGTAAGCGAGATCGAGCGGCAGCCCTTCGTTTCTGAGCACGCTGCGAATCATCGGCATGTAGCGGCTGCCACGCTTCATGCCCTCCTGCAGAAAGTCGTGCAGCCGCCCCTGGAACAGGCTCACGACCGAGCGGACGCGCTGGTTCACCGTCATCGGGATGGCGTACTCGTACGACGCGCCCTGGGCTGGCACGGCCGGGCGCAGCCCATGTTAGTCCGTCCACAGCTCGGCGCACTCGGCCGGCTACTTCTCGATCGACCCCCGCCCCCACCACCCTCAC
>CADEEX010000212.1 GCA_902826465.1 uncultured Acidobacteriota bacterium | reverse complement strand
CCGACAGACGACGTTCGCCTGGCCTGAAGACGGGTCGATCAGCCGCGCGCGGCCGCGAGGGCTGGCGAGCCGGCGTTCAGAGAAGATTGTTGGGAAGGTCGGAAGGAGGGAAAGGAGGACCCGGACGCGACGCCTCGTTCGTGTGGAAGGTCAGGCCCCGCGAAAGAGTGGACGCGCCGGCCGGGTCGGCCACACGCACTGCAAACGCGTCACCGACCACGCGCGCCTCGCTCCAACCGCCGAAGCCCACGCGAAATAGCGAGTTACGGTGCCTGAGCGTGCCGCCGGGCCGTTGGGCCATAGAACGATCCTGCGTCGACACGTCACCTGTGGTGACCACCGCGTGCCGGATCCTGCGAGTTGCTGAGCAATCAGAACGCCACCAGCGTTCCGTGTCGGGCAACGAGCGGCGCGTGCCTCCCGGGAGGCTTAGACCTTCTGCGCCGTGTACTCTTCGCGGCACCAGGCCAGGGTGGCCCTCAGCCCGTCTTCCAGCGAGACCCGAGGCGCGTAACCCAGCACGCCTTCGGCCTTGGCGATATCAGCCTGCGAATCGCGCACGTCGCCCACACGTGCGTCCTGATAGATCGGCTGCAGGTCTGTGCCGACCGTCTCGTTCATGACGCGAAGCAACTCGTTCAGCGAGATCCGTCCCCCCGTGGCCACGTTGATCACGTGCCCCGCCGCCGCAGGCGCCTCACATGCCCGCAGGACACCGTCGACCACATTGACGACGTAGGTGAAGTCGCGCGTCTGCTCGCCGTCGCCGTAAATGGTGGGACGGCGGCCGGCCAGCAGCGCCGTGGCGAAGAGCGAGATGACGCCGGAGTACGGCGACCCTGGATCCTGACGCGGACCAAAGACGTTGAAGTAGCGGATGGTCACTGTTTCGAAGCCGTACAGATCGGTGAACATCTGGCAATACTGCTCGGCCACCAGCTTCTGCAGTGCGTATGGCGACAGCGGCCGTGTCGGCATGTCTTCGCGCTTGGGCAGCGTGGGCGTGTCGCCGTAGGCCGACGAGGAACCGGCGTAGACCAGTCGCTTGACGCCGGCGTCGCGGGCCGCCACGAGCATGTTCAGCGACCCGTCGATATTGGCACGGTTCGACGTGACCGGGTCCTTCACCGACTTCGGCACCGACGGAATCGCCGCCTGGTGCAGCACGTAATCCATCCCCTCCACCGCGCGGCGGCAGGCGTCGAGGTCGGCAACGTCGCCCTGCATGAATTCGACGCCAGGAATGTGCTCGAGATTGCGCATCTTGCCGGTGACCAGGCTATCGAGCACGCGCACAGCGTGCCCACGGCGCCTCAGTTCTTCAGAAAGATGCGAGCCAATGAACCCGGCACCGCCGGTCACGAGATACGAAGCCATGTGTGTTGAATCGTCCGATCGGGCGCGTTCCGTTAGTTCGCCGGGAATCCGGCCTTCGGGATGCCCGGAATGATCTTGAGCGCGTTCTGGTAATAGAGCTTCTTCAACACCTGGTCGGAGAAGCCTGCGCCATACAGTTTCCAGAAGGCGTGATAGTCGCGGTAGTAATCGAAGTATTCGTCGTTGGTCTCGAACACGCGCCAATAGTACGGATACTCGTCAGGCTGATAGCTGTCCTTGCCAAACAGCAGCCGGTCCTGGTACTTCTCGAAAAACTCCCTCGCCATGCGCGGTTGACGACCAATGTCGTACAGCACGGCGCCGACCTCTGAGTACAGCTTCGGATACTGATCGAACATGCGGCCGAGCCGCGCCAGGTCCTGCGCGTGCCAGCCGAGATGCGCCAGGATCCAGGTGGTGCGTGGATGCTTTGCGAACAGCCGATCGCGCTCCGCCATCAGCTCTTCGAAATCCGGAAAGCGCGAGCGATCCTGGTAGCGGCGATCGCGATAGAGCGCAAGTTCAAGCCAGCGCTCGTTGTTGTAGTCGAGCGGCTTGAAGAACTCCGACGGGTCGGCGACGTGCAGGAACACCGGGATGTTGAGTTCGGCCGCCTTCTGCCAGACCGGATCCAGCTCTGGGTCATCGAGCTTCAGACGCGTGCCGTCGGCCTTGCGGATCGTCAGGCCGAAACTCTTCATGATCTCGCCGACGCCGAGCGCACCAGCCTTCACGTCGGCTTCGAGCTGCGCCGCAATCTTCTGTCCTGAACCTGGCCCGACATCACGTAAGTTCAGGCTGGTGAACATCACCATCCGTCCCTTGTAGCGACTGGCCGCAATAGCGTCCATCGACGGCTTCAGCTCGGCGCTCGGGGTGCCGTTCGCGTTGACCATCACCTGCAGATTGAGCGGCGACATCGAATCGCCCACGGTGTTGACGACATCCGGGCCGGTGAGCCTCGGGGGATGCCCGTGAATATCAATCACCGGAAACTTCGCGCGCGGCACCTTGTGCTCAGGCACCACCAGCGTCGACCGTGGCTTGTAGTCGCGAATGTTCGGCGCCGGAAACTCCGGCTCGCGCCCCTCGGCGGGCCGCGGCCGAATTTGTCCAGGCGGCAGTTGCTGGGCCGCAACAAGCCCCAGCGACGCGACCAGGAATGACGCAACGACGGTGACAGTTCGTGTCATGGGAATCCAAAAACAAAGCGTCGCAGCACGCCGTAAGCCGAATTCTGTTCCCCTCGATTCGCCCGTCGACGCTCGCTTGCGCTCACGCTCCGGGCTCACTCGGGACGACGACCATTCCTCTAGCCCTGTCATTACTGACAGGATCAAGCGACCTACCCGGAGGCTCTACAGACGGGCCGTCTGCCCCGGCTTGCGCCGGTCGCCCCCTTATTTGGTCTTGCTCCGTGCGGGGTTTTGCCTGCCACTCGTGTTGCCACGAGCGCGGTGCGCTCTTACCGCACCTTTTCACCCTTACCCTTCGACTCAGCCCTTACGGGCCTCGCTCAGGGCGGTATATTTTCTGTGCCACTGTCCTTCGGGTTACCCCGACCGGGCGTTACCCGGCGCACTGCCCAGCGGAGTTCGGACTTTCCTCCCTTCGACTCGGCTCTCCGAGCCTCGCTCAGGGCAAACCTTCGATTCTCCCGTGTCGTTCCCGCGCGAGACGTCGGCCTCGAGCCGATTCTCATGCGAACGCTGGCACTGAAGTCGAAGGACTGTCCTGAGCGAGGCCCGAAGGGCCGAGTCGAAGGACGGTCGTCTGGCTTGCTGCGACAGGACTACTCTACCAGAGCCCCTACACCCGCTCCTCGAAACCCGAAGATCTACCCGTCGGTCTCCTGCGAAATCTGATACTGCTCGAGCTTCTTGTACAGGTTGCTGCGCGGGGTATCGATCACTTCCGCGGTCTTCGAGATATTCCAGCCGTTCTCGCGCAGCTTGCCGACCAGATAGGCGCGTTCAGACACGTCCTTGAACTCGCGTAGCGTGCCCGCCGCTTTCGCCTCGGCGCCGTCCGCCTTTGGCGACGCGCCAGCCGACGCGCCTCTCGACCGAACCGCGTCCGGCAGATCGAGGACGTCGATCGTGTCTCCGGCCGTCATGATGATCAGCCGCTCGACGGTATTGCGCAGTTCGCGGATGTTGCCTTTCCAGCGATAGTGCTGCAGTGCGTCGAGCGCCGCCTGTGTGACGCGCTTCGGCCGCACGTTGTTGTCGCGGCTGAACTGATCCATGTAGTGCCGCACCAGCAGCGGCACATCCTCCGGCCGATCGCGGAGCGGCGGCACCTGAATCGGAATCACGGCGAGGCGGAAGTACAGGTCTTCACGAAAGGTCCCGTTCTCGATCGCCTCTTCGAGGTTCTTGTTGGTCGCGGCAATCACCCTCACATCCACCTTGATCGTGCGGGCGGAACCGAGTCGCTCCACCTCGCCCTCCTGGAGCACGCGCAGCACCTTGGCCTGCGTCTTCTGGCTCATGTCCCCGACTTCGTCGAGAAAGATCGTGCCCTTGTCGGCCTGCTCGAACTTCCCCACCTGCTTCTCGGTGGCGCCGGTAAACGATCCCTTCTCGTGGCCGAAGAGTTCCGATTCGATCAATTCTTCCGGAATCGCGGCGCAGTTCACCTGCACGAAGCGCTCACGGCTGCGCAGGCTGTTGCGGTGGATGGTGCGCGCCACCAGTTCCTTCCCGACGCCGCTCTCGCCCTGAATCAGCACGGTCGCGTTGGTGGGAGCCGCGCGCCCCACCGCCGCCATCACCTGTTTCAGCGGGCCGCTGTCGCCGATGATCTGATGCCTGACCTCGACCGCCTTCTTCAGCGTGCGGTTCTCGTCGCGCAGGCGTCCACGCTCGAGTGCATTGCTGATGGTCACGAGCAGCCGGTCGGTGCTCTCGAACGGCTTATCGAGAAAGTCGATCGCACCGCGCTTGATCGCTTCGACCGCCGTGCTGGTGGTGCCGTGGCCGGACACCATCACGACCGGCAGCGTCTCGTGCACCGCCTTCAGCCGGCTCAGCACGTCCATGCCGTCCATCCCCGGCATCTTGATGTCGAGCAGCACCAGATCGGGCGACTCACGGTCGGCGAGCGCCAGTCCTTCCTGGCCAGTGGCGGCGCCGATCACTTCATACCCTTCGTACTCGAGGGTCATCTTCAACGAGTCGCGAATCGCGACCTCGTCGTCTATTACAAGAATGCGCGACTTTGGCATAGGGAACCGACGGACGGCTCAGCGTTCGACGCGAACGGTAATGAGCTGATGCTGGAATGCGCCTGGCAGGAAGACGCGAAAAGTCAGCACCTGTCCCGCCCGCAGATTCCTGGTCAGGCGATTGAAGTCGCTGAGCGACGCGATCGGTTGACGGTTGATCTCGCTGAGCACAGTACCGCGCGATACGCCCGCATCGGCCGCCGTGCCGACCGGTTCGACGCGCGCAATCAGCACGCCACGCGTGTCTGGTGGCAGCTGATAGCGGTTGAAGGCCGACGCATCGAGTTCACGCACGGTCATGCCGAGCGACACGGCGTCGGCGGGCGGATCGGCGCCCGGCAACGCGCTGCGTTCGCGGCTGCCGGCGACGCGCCCTGGCCGCTCGGCCAGCTTCACCGGAACATCGAGCTCGCGACCATCGCGCCACACGTGCAGACGTACCGTCGTGCCAGGGGTCCGACCCGAGATCTCGTGCACCAGTTCATCGTCGTTGGCGACCTCGCGGCCCTCGATCGCCAGTACGACATCGTAGATGCTGAGGCCGGCACGGGCAGCCGGCGACTCCGGCGTCACGTCCTGGACCATCGCCCCGCGCGCCGCCGGAAGGCTGAGCGATTGCTGCAGATCGCTGTCAACGTCTCGCAGCCCCACGCCGGCGTAGCCGCGCGACACATACCCGCGCGACCGCAGCTGCGGCAGAATCGCCGAGGCGCCATTGATCGGCACCGCGAAGCCGATATTGCTCGCCCTCGAGCTGACCGCGGCGTTGATGCCAATCACTTCGCCGCGTGAGTTGATCAGCGGACCGCCACTGTTGCCGAAGTTGATCGCCGCGTCCGTCTGAATGTAGTTGTCGAGGCTGGCGTTGAACAGTTTCCGTCCCAGGAAACTGACCACGCCGACGGTGACGGAGTGTTCGTAGCCCAGCGGATTGCCAATGGCACACACCCATTCGCCCATCCGCAACGACGACGAATCGCCGATGGGCGCCACCGGCAGCCCCTGCTGACCATCCACCTTGATCAGCGCGATGTCGGTATCCGGGTCGGTGCCAATCACACGCGCGCGCAGCGTCCGGCCGTCGGCCAGCTTGACGACGATCCGCTCGGCGCCATCGATGACGTGATGATTGGTGAGGATGCTGCCGTCAGCGTCGATGATGAAACCCGATCCCGCGCCCCGTCTCGGCTGATCGCGTCGCACATCCGGACGTTCGATGGTGTTCGAGTCGGTGCTGTTGCCGCTGTCACCTCGACGGCGGTTGCCGGGTGCGCTGGCGTCGATGTTCACCACCGCCGGATTGATCCGCTCGACGACGTCGGCGAAGTTGACGAGGGTGGCCGTGGCGAGCGTGTTCCCGATGCGCGGTTGGGTCGGGGGCTGTCGCTGCGGCGTGTCGGCCGCCAGTTGAGGACGGGTGAACCCGCCGGCAATGATCGCGCCGACCAGAAAGGCCACCACCGCGACAAGCGCTACACCGACCAGCGTGAACCGTCTGGACATTCAGCTTCCGGGTTTCATTATATGAGCCAGAAACTGCTGCTCCGACCACGTTTCGACGCCCAGGTCCTGGGCTTTCTGCAGCTTGCTGCCGGCCTCGGCGCCGGCAATCAGCGCCGACGTCTTCTTGCTGACCGACCCGCTGACCCTGGCGCCGAGCGCCTCGAGCGCCGCGGCCGCCTGCTCGCGCGTCATCGTCTCGAGGGTGCCGGTAATCACAAACACCTTCCCGGAGAGCGGCCCGAGTGCCGTGCTCGGCGGTGGCGCCAGACTCCGTGCATTGACGCCGGCCGCCAGCAGCCGATCGACGAGGGTGCTGTTGCTCGACTGTTCGAAGAAGGCGCGCACCGACGCCGCAACCACGGGACCGATCTCCGGCACGCTGGTCAACTGCTCAATCGGGGCCGACCGCAGCCTGGTCATGTCGCGGAATGTGCGGGCGAGCGTCGAGGCCGCCTTCTCGCCCACATGGCGGATCCCGAGTCCGTAGACGAGCCGCGACAGGTCGTTCGTCTTGCTCCGCTCGATCTCCGCGAAGACATTGCGCCCGACCTTCCCCAGCTTCCTCGGCGTGGATCTCTCGGACCTGGGCTCGCGCGGCGTCACGACCAGCGACTCGAGCTGTGCTTCGCTCAAGTGGTAGATGTCGGCGGCGTCCCGGACCAGCGATTGCGCCAACAGCTGTTCAATCAGCGACTCGCCAAGTCCTTCAATGTTCATCGCGCTTCGCGATGCGAAGTGCTCGAGGCTCCGCTGCACCCGCGCCGGACACGACGCGTTCTCGCAGCGCCAGACCACCGCTTCCTCGTCTCGCTGCAACAGGCTCGCGCACACCGGACAAGTAGTCGGCATCACCCACGGCACGCTGTCGTCCGCATGCGGCGGAATCATCTTCACGACCTTCGGGATGACATCGCCTGCCTTCTCGATGAGCACGCGATCGCCGTCGCGCAAATCCTTGCGGGCCACGTCTTCGGCGTTATGCAGCGTGGCCATGCCGATGGTGGAGCCGGCGAGAAACACCGGCTCGAGCACCGCGTACGGTGTCACCGCGCCGGTGCGTCCAACGTTCACGGCGATGCGCGTCAGCACGGTCGTCGCCTGCTGCGCCGGAAACTTGAAGGCGGTGGCCCAACGCGGAAATTTGGCCGTCGAGCCGAGCATCTGGCGCAGTGCCAGGTCGTCCACCTTGATCACCACGCCGTCGGTCTCGAAGTCGAGCGCCCGCCGCGCGTCGGCCCACTCGTCGCAGAACGCCATCACCTCGTCGATGCCCACACACGCCCGCCAGTGCGGCT
>CADEEX010000211.1 GCA_902826465.1 uncultured Acidobacteriota bacterium | reverse complement strand
GGGTCGGCGGTATCAGTCGAGGTGGAGGATGCCGCGCTGAAGCGCGACCCGGACGGCTGCGGTACGGTCGTTGACCTCCATCTTGGCCAGGACGCGACGCACATGCACCTTGACCGTCTCTTCCGTGATGTTCAACGCGCCGGCGATCTCCTTGTTCCGCATGCCCTGCGCCACCAGACGGACCACATCGATCTCCCTGGCGCTCAACGTCTGCTGTTGATCGCGCGTGGCCAGCATATTGGCGATCTTCGACGGCAGCGGCCGCCCGCCCTGATGCACGTCGCGGACCATGCCAATCAGGTCGTCCGTGATGGAATCCTTCAGCAGGTAGGTGGCGGCGCCGGCCGAGAGCGACCGATAGATATCCTCTTCGCCGTGATACATGGTCAGCACGATGATGCGTGCGTCGGGTGTGCGCGCGCGAATGACCCGGATGGCGTCGAGGCCCCCCATCACCGGCAATTGCAGGTCCATGATCGTGACGTCGGGCTGCAGTTGCTGGTGCAGATCGACCGCCTGCTCGCCGTTGGCGGCCAGGCCCACCACTTCCATGTCGTCCTGCACGCCGAGCATCGCCGAGAGGCCCTCGCGGACCACTTTGTGATCGTCAACGCACAACAGACGGATTCTCGCCCCGCTCACGACGCCCTCGCCTGCGGCACGACGGGGACGTGCGCAATGGCCTCGATCTCGGTCCCCTGTCCTGGGGCGCTCACCACGCGGAAGTCCGCGCCGATCTGATCGGCCCGTTCCTGCATGTTCGCCAGCCCCCAATGGTCTTCCGGCGTGAATGCTGGCCGCGCCATGTCGAACCCCTGGCCGTTATCGGTCACGCGCAAGGTGACTGACTCGTCTGCATAGGTAAGCTCGACGCGAATCACGGTCGCCTGCGCGTGCCTGATGGCATTGGCCACGGCCTCCTGCGCAATGCGCAGCAGCTGCTGATCGACCCGGGTGCCGCACGGATGCGGTGGCCCTTTCATCTCGAACTGCCCCTTGACCCGTGTCCCCTGCGTCTGACGCCGCACGCTCCGCCTGATGGCATCGGCCAGATCGCGCGCGCCATCGAAGCCGGACCGTAGGTCGAGAATCGATTGACGCGCTTCGGTGATGGAGTGGTCGACGCGTTTCCGCAGCAGGTCGACCTCGTTGCGCAACGCGGCCGGCAGATCCCGCATGCGGCTGCGGACCGCTTCGAACTGCAGGGAAACGCCGACCAGGCTCTGCAGCAGGGTGTCGTGAATCTCCCGTCCCATGCGCGCGCGCTCGGCCAGCACCAGGTCGAACTTCTCGCGCTCGCGCCGCAACTGCAGGCGAACGAATGCGAATCCGACAAGAGCCAGGCCCAGAACGGCGGCCACCCTGAACCAGGCGGTCTGATAGACCGCTGGCGTGATTACCAGCTCGCGTGCCGCACCCACTTCGTTCCAGGCGCCATCGTTGCCGGCCAGCACGCGGAAGCGATACCGGCGCGGGGGCAGGTTGGTGTAGAACGCCTGCCGACGCGTGCCGGCGACCACCCAATCGGCGTCGAATCCTTCGAGCATGTAGCGGAACTCGAGCTTCTCGGGCACGGTGAAGCTGAGCGCCGTGTAGTCGACCTGCACCCGGTGCACAGACGAGGGGAACGACACGGTGCCGGTGGCAGGTGCACGACGGTCGTCACCGGTGACCGACTCGACGAGCACCGGGGGCGGCAGCCGGGTCTTCGTCATCTCGCGCGGCTGGAACGTGGCGAGGCCGTTCGAGGTGACAAACCACAACGCGCCGTCGCGCCCTCTGGTGGCTGTCGGGAACCCGAGCCAGATCGGCGCGCCGTTCAGGCCGTCGGCAATGTCGTACACGGTCAGCGCGAGCGGCTTCGCGGGCTGCGCAAGCGCGGCGTCAAGTTCGCCCGGTGTCAGTCTGGCGACACCGGACATGGTGCCGATCCACAGGTTGGCGTCAAGGTCCTCGAGCACCGCCGTGATGTACTGCGGCCGATCGTGATGACGGACGGTGAGCGACGTGAAGCGGCCGTCGTGGTAGCGGCTCAGTCCGGCATCGCTGCCGGCCCAGACCACACCGTGTGAATCCTGGAACAGCGTCGTCACCCGCCCCTCGCCCAGCCCCTGCTCGCTGCCGAGCCACAACCTCGACCCATCGGGATTGAGCACCAGGACCCGGCTGGTCAAACCGAACCAGACGCGCCCGTCGCGATCAGTCAGGGCCGAGAACGCCGACTTCGACGGCACATCGCCGAGGACATCGGTGAGCGTGCCATCCTGCCAGCGCATGACGCCCCAGTCGGTGTCGCACAGATACAGCGCACCGGCGCGATCGGAGGTGAGCGCCGTAACCCGGAGTGTCGGTTTGGGCGGCATCGGCATCGTGGTGAAGGTGCCATCGGTGCCGCGCCGGACCAGCCCCATCAGGTCGCCGGAGATCCACAATGCACCGTCAGGTGCGGCGTGCAGCGCGTAGATCGCGGTGCCAGACAGGCCGTGGCGGCGGTCGAACCGCTCAATACTTTCGGACTGGACGCCTGCCGCGTTGCCGCCTGCGGCGTTGACGCGAAAAAGACCGTTCTGCGTACCGATCCAGATGTCGCCCTTGCGATCGGTGGTCATCGCCACGACCGGAGGCGCCACCGCCCTGAGCCGCGACGGCTGCGACGGCACGGCACTCACAGTCAACCGGTTCAGACCGTTGTCGGTGCCAACCCAGATATTGCCCTCGCGGTCTTCGAGCAGCGAACGCACAACGGAGCTCGACAACCGGCCGTCGAATCGCTCCACCTTCGGCGTGCCCTGTCCGAAACCGGCGACACGCCAGACGCCGTCGCCGAGCGTCGCCACCCAGATGTTCTGGCGCGTGTCGCCCAACAGGGCCCAGCCGCCAGATGCCGACTGCAGCAATGTGTCTGGCAGGATCTGCGCCGAGGGATCGCGCTGCGCGCGCAACGGATGATCGAGGCCGGTGATCCAGACTTCGCCGGTCGGATCCTCGGCAAAGCCGCGCGCACGAATGGACGGCAGTGCCAGCGCGAAGCGTTCGCTGTTCCGCGGACGCTGATAGACGCCGAGCGCGCTGCCCACCCACACGGTGCCACGGCTGTCGGCGTGCACGCCGTAGACCGGCGCCGACGGGAGCCCCTCCGCCTCAGTGACATGGTGCCAGGCGCCATCGGTAAAGCGCGCCAGACCGGCCTGGCCACCCGCCCAGACGGTGCCGAAGGGATCGGCACGAATGGTCCGGACCAGATCAAGCAGGTGGCCAGCGGTATCGCGATCGAACAGCGTGATCACGCCGTCGCGCAAGCGCGCCATGCCCTGATCGAAGAGGCCGATCCACAGGTCGCCGTCCGCCGAGGCATAGAGTGACGTCGGGCGTATCGCCGGCTGGTTCCGCCGCATCTCGGCGTCGTTCCATTTCACGAAACGCACGCCGTCGAAGCGCACCAGCTCGCCATTGGCGATCAACCACAGGTAGCCGTGCGCATCCTGCGCCAGCGCGCCGATATAGCTGCCCGGCAGGCCGTCCTTCTCGGTCCACGACTCGTGCATGTAGTCAGTGCCACGCGCGAATGCCGCGGTGCTGAACCACACGATGAGCACGAGCGCGAGCACGACCCGGACGATACGAAGGCGGCGACGAGCCGACGGCACGAAGCAGCGTCCCCCTTTCGAGACCCTGTGTTGAGGTGAAGGCCGCGGCATACTACCTCACTCGCGCAGCAACATGCGGCGGGTGTCCCGCTGTCTCAGCAGTGCAATCACACGCCCGGCATCGACGTCGCCGCCTGGCGTCATCAGCAGCCGCGCCTCGGAACGTCTGCGTGCACGGCTCCGATCCCACGCCGCCATCGTCTGCAACTGCAATGGACGCCGACGCTCCGGCGCCACCAGGAAGTCGGCGTTGAGACCGGTGAGGCCGGGCAGCGTGTTGAGCGACCGGGCTGCGGCGAACCGCACGGCGTCGTAAGGGTCTTCGAGCAGTTGGGCGAGATAGGGCGCCATCCAGTCGGTGCCAGACGCCGCACGCGCCGCTGGACGCCCGAACGCGTCGGCGACGATGGCGCGCTGACCGGCGTCCCCCTTGAGCAGCCACAACAGCGACGCCGCCACCTCGCGCTGGTCACCGTCAACGGACACGGGTGGCCTCGCCCAGTCGCGTGTCAGCGCGGACGCGGTCCAGGCCAGCGTCTGATCCAGATGACACAGATTGCAGGCATTGGGTCGGCCGACCGCCAGGCTCTCCTCCACCGACGGGCTGCTGATGGTATGACTCCGGATCGTTTTCAGCAGGCCGTAGGTGGTGTACGGCATGTGGCAGTTGTAGCACTCGCTGCCGCTCGACGATGCGCCGTGCTTCGTATGGGCAGTCACCGCATCGCCGCGCAACGCCGTGTGGCACTGAACGCAGGCCGCGTTGGTGTCCATGCCGGCGCCCAGTTGATCGTTGCGCCACTGCGCAACCGGACGCGGATCGTCCGCCGCCTGATGCATCGCATGACACGACGTGCACGACAGCGCGGTCGATGGGCTCTTCGCGTCGCGGAAGCATGGCGACTCGAGCAGGCCGTTGTACTCCCGACCGGAGACGCGAACGGCGCCATCGCTCCAGAACGAATCGCGGACGAACGCCGCATCGTCAGCAAGCAGCGTGCGCATCATCGGTGATTCGCCGTTGATGGTCGGCTGCGCGACGAAGCGGGAGTCCCTCAGTTCCGCGCCGGGACGGTACGGCACGCCGTGCGCATTGGCCTGGCGTTCGCCGTCGCGATCGGAGAACTCCCAGACGCCATGACACTGTTCGCACACCTGCGACGAGCGCGAGGCCGGGAGGCGCGCGGGCTGCACGGTGGTCGGCGCCAAGAGGGCGCCGAGATGTGACCGGTAGCGACGGAGCGGATCACGATTGACGCGCACGTGGTCGCCGCCAGGACCGTGACACGCTTCGCAGGCGATCCCGAACTCGGCGGCCTCGGAGTCGACGTTGAGCTGTTCAAGAGACGCCTCGCCTGGCGCCGGATCGATGCGGGGGCGACCGAGCGTGGTGTGGCAGGCGATGCAGGTCCGATTCCAGTCACCGGTCTCCGAGAAGGGCGGATCTGTCGGCGAATGCAGCACCGCGGCGCGCCGCGGAACCCAGCGCTGCTCGTCGATCAGGTAGACCGCCGGCAATTGGCCGAGCAGGCGTTGCTTGCCGGTGGCGTACCAATACAGCTGCTGGTGATGCGACCCGGTGGTCATCACCACCTGTCGTTCAATGCGGGAACGCTGGCGCGGATCGAGGTGTGAATCGGGATCGTCGAACGACGCCCACAACTCGGCGCCGCGCACCTCGAGCTGCATCGGCCGTCCGTACGCGGCTGACACGGTGGCGCCATCGAAACTGGCCGCCACGGTACCGGGCCGCGCCACCTGCGTCATCGTGCGGTGATACGACGCCGTCCACGTGGCATGTTCGCGCGGGTGGCACGACTGACAAGTGGCTGACGAGACGTAGTCACCGTCGGCGACCTGGCGTGGACGCGCGGACACACGCGCCTCTGGCGGCTCCGCGTGGTATCCGAGTGTCGCGGCGAGTGCGAGGCCCGCCACCACCGACACCGCAACGACAAGCCGCAGTGCGGTCGGCGGGTCGGCTACGGTCGGCTCGATGCCGGTCCGCCTTGGACGGTGACGCGGAGATCCTGCTGCGTGGACAACAGGCGATCGCTCGCGCTCACACGCAGCACGTATTCACCAGGCAGGGGGAAGCTGGCGACGGTCTGCGCCTTGCCGCCCTCGACGGGCGCGGTGCGCGGCGCGAACTCGACCGCGCTGGGCCCACGCCATAGGGTCCAGGTGACGATGGGTCCTCGTCCTGGCGGGGCTGCGCCCCGTCCTGGAATCGCCAGTTCGGGCAGATTCACCGGCGCGTCAGAGCTACCCTGCAGCAGGGGCGGTGTTTCCTGGCCAATCGCCGCCTTCTTCGGTGGCGTCGGCTTCGGCAACCCATCGTCGGTGACCTTCGCAATGAGCGTCACCGACTGGCCGACGGCCACGTTCGACGGCGAGTCGAGTTGCAGCGCCGGCGCCTTGTTCTTCTTGTACTCGTCATCGGTACGACCGCCAGTGCCCGCACCACCCGCCGGATCGATCTCCCATTCGGGCTGCAGCCACCCGTACGCCTTCTGGGTCTTGCCGTTCACCGTCAGCGTCCAGATCAGTTCCTTCTTGCCCCAGTCTTTCGGCACCTTCACGGTGAAGATGTTGCGGTTGGTGCGCGGATAGAAGAAGGTCGGCTGTCCCTGGTCCGGTCCGCCCGGCTCAATGCTGTTACCTGGCCCGACACCGATCATCGGCCGCTCGACCCAGTTCCGATTCAGATAGCCGAAGTGCATCGTGGCGGAGCCGTCGGCATTGCGCGACCAGCCTTCGAAGATCGGCTGCACGTCCTGCCCCGAGTTGAACTTGAAGTTGTTCTCGAACTGCTGGCCACGCACCGCCACACTGCACAGCAGTGCGGCGGCGGCAATCGCCACGAACGAACGGACGCCGAGCTGTTTCATTGCTGCTGCCCTTGTCCCTGACCCTGTGTCGCGGTGCGCTGCTGCTGTTGCTTGCGCTCGGCGACCTGCGCTTTGTACTCGGCGTCACTCAATTCGTACCAGCCGATCCAGGCAAAGCCCATCTCGTCGATCGTGCGCTGACCATCGCCCACCCAGTTCTTCGGATCCGGATTGCCGCGGTTCGCGGTGCTGTTGTCGTGCCAGCTGATCACATGAAGAATCGTGCCGGCCGGCACGAGCGGCTGGCTCTCGTCGGCGTAGTTGTAGGTGAGATGCCAGTTGTAGTTGAAGTTGGCGCAGTTCACGACCTCGGTCTTGGCCGACGAACCGGCGGTGGGATAGATCAGCTCGAGACATTGCCGTTTGCCGCGGGTGTGCATGTGCGGCTGGAAGGCAATGAGTCTCGCCGGCTTGTGAAGGATGGTGTAGCCGTCGATGCGCGCGACGGTGCCTCCGGGAATGTCGAGATCGGCCGTGGGCTGCGCCAGCTGCTTCGACCAGCGAATGTGCTCCGGCACGAACCCTTTCGGATAGAGCTTCACGCCCAGTTCGATTTCAGCGTTCGTCTGCTCGCCCACCGAGTGCAGGTGGTAGCTGACCATCGCCTTCTTTCCTGCCTGCAGGAGGACGCCCGTATCGCCGGGATAGACCTCGGCGTTCTTGCCCGAGGCGTACTCGACCAGGAACTGTCCACCCTCGGGGCTGACGCTGTCGTCGCCGCTCACGGCCATCGTGTCGGGGTCGTCGACGGCGTACGACAGCGCGTGATGAATGACCTTCCGCGATGGCGCGTTGGCCGCGCGCGTCTGGATGGCGGCGATGTAGCGGTCGGAATCGATCGGGATATCGGCGTAGAGGTTGCCGAACAGATCGGGCC
>CADEEX010000210.1 GCA_902826465.1 uncultured Acidobacteriota bacterium | reverse complement strand
CGACGTCGGCGATGTTGCGGACCTGGCCCGTGAGGTTCGAGGCCATCGAGTTGACCGAATCGGTCAGGTTCTTCCATGTGCCGGCCACGCCGGGCACCACCGCCTGACCACCGAGTTTGCCTTCGGTGCCGACTTCGCGGGCCACGCGCGTCACTTCTGACGCAAAGCCATTCAGCTGGTCGACCATCGTGTTGATGGTGTCTTTCAGTTCGAGAATCTCGCCTTTGACGTCGACCGTGATCTTGCGCGACAGGTCGCCGCGCGCGACCGCCGTGGTCACTTCGGCGATGTTTCTCACCTGCGCCGTCAGGTTGGCGCCCATCGCGTTCACCGAGTCGGTGAGGTCTTTCCAGGTGCCAGCCACATCGGGCACCTCGGCGCGGCCACCGAGCTTGCCTTCGGTGCCGACCTCGCGCGCCACGCGGCTCACTTCCGACGCAAAGGCGTTCAACTGATCGACCATCGTGTTGATCGTGTCTTTCAGCTCGAGGATCTCGCCCTTCACGTCCACGGTGATCTTGCGCGACAGATCGCCACGGGCGACGGCCGTCGTGACGCCAGCGATGTTGCGCACCTGGGCGGTGAGGTTCGACGCCATCGCGTTGACCGAGTCGGTGAGATCTTTCCAGGTGCCGGCCACGCCGGGCACCACGGCCTGGCCGCCGAGTTTGCCGTCGGTACCGACCTCGCGGGCCACGCGCGTCACTTCAGCCGCAAACGAGCGCAGCTGATCGACCATGGTGTTGGTCGCTTCCTTCAGCTGCAGGATTTCGCCGCGGACGTCGACCGTAATTTTCTTGGAGAGGTCGCCGTTGGCCACGGCGATCGTGACGTCGGCGATGTTGCGCACCTGCGCCGTGAGGTTGCCGGCCATCTGGTTCACCGACTCGGTGAGATCCTTCCAGACGCCCGACACGCCGCGCACCTGCGCCTGGCCGCCGAGTTTGCCTTCCGTCCCGACCTCGCGCGCCACGCGCGTCACTTCAGAGGTGAAGACCGATAGCTGGTCGATCATCTTGTTGACCAGCTTTGCTGAGCGGAGGAACTCCCCTTCCAGCGGACGGCCGTCAACTTCAAGGGCCATCGACTGTCCAAGGTCGCCCTTGGCGACCGCCCCGACGGCGCGCGTCACTTCGGTGGTCGGCCAGACGAGGTCGTCGATCAGCATGTTGACGGCGGACACTTCCTCCGCCCAGCCCCCAATGGCGCCTGGCACCGCCATGCGTTCCTTCAGCCGGCCGGCCTTGCCGACGGCGTGGGACACGCGCGAGGTTTCGCGAGCCCGCCGCTCGCTCACCGCGGCAATCTCGTTGAACGCGTCGGCAATCTTGCCGTCAACGCCGGTCAGGTCGGTGGGAAGCCGCGTCGCAAAATCGCCATCGCGCAACGACAGCAACGCGCTCAACAGCGCCCGATGGAACGGGCTGTGGTCGGACAAGGCCCCGGATGGATCGGGACCGATAGCGACTGCGCCGGTCGGGTTCATCGCTTCCTCTGGCTGATGGTCTGGGTTCGGGAGCGTCGCCGAAACAGACAGACGGTCCGCCGTGGCGACGCCAATTCATACACCCGCACGCGGCATGAGGGCGCCGTCCGCCAAACTCAGCAAATCTGGCGCCAAGGAATCTTCTGTCGGTGTCCGTCTCACAAGAAGAAGCGGGCACACCACCGACACGAGACCCGCGGGGAGCGCACAGTGGCGATTGAATCCATCCACCAGGAGACCGGCAGACGCGCCATCACGACCACGATCGCCACCGACCACGACGGTGCGGCACTCGAGGCCGTGGTCGCCGACGTCGTGCGCATCGGCGGCTATCAGCACATCGCCGACAGCGATGGGCCGCACGTGGCGGTGTCGCTCGTGCACCGGATGATCATGGCGATCACCGAGTGCGAGCGCGCCGGATGGTCGCGCGAACGGATCCTCGCCAGGCTTCAGCCTGCGCGCGCCGTCTACGCCGACTCGCCCTTTGTCAAACGGCTGCAGGACTGGCCGCGCGGATACCCGGGCGACTTCGAAACCGTGGAGTACATCCTCACCCAGCGCAATCGCGCCACACCGGGGCGGCTGTCGTACTGGCTCGAACAATACGCGCTCGATTCCTCCATCGCGCAGCAGCACCGCAACAAGGTGGACCTCCAGGCCCGGGCGATTCTCGACGCCGTGCTGGCGTCGCCCACCAGCCGCGCCGAGCCGCGGATTCTGGTGCTGGCAGCGGGCGGCAGTCCGGACCTTCGACAGATTCAGTCGATCCTGACGACGCAGCGCTTCCGCGCCGTGCTGCTCGACCAGGACGCCGACGCCCTGGCGTTCAGCGCCGAACGGCTGACGCTGATCCAGCAGCACCTGACCTTCGTCCAGCGCAACGTGGTGCGAGGTCTGGGAGACGTGCGTCCTCACGGCCCCTTCAACCTGGTGCTGGCCGGTGGACTATTCGACTACTTGCCCGACCGGGTCGCCGTGCTGATTCTCCGTGTCGCGCGCGAGCATCTGCTCGAGAGTGGTGGCCGGTTTGTCTTCACCAACATCGGCCAAGCGAACCCCTATCGGCACTGGATCGAGTATCTGGGCGACTGGCGCCTGATCCACCGCAGCGAAAACGAGGTGCGAGGACTGTGCACAGAGGCCGGATTCACGGAGCCGAGCGTCTCGGTGACCTCGGAGCGGACCGGCCTGGCGTTGATCGTCGGCTGCCAGGCTGCGATGCACGCCTGAATCACGAGGCGTCCGGCTAAAGCCGGACACTACGACCGGACCGCCGTCCTCCGGCGATTAAATTTCGTGGTGCCCTGGGCCTCCGCGCGTACACTCATCGGATGATGCATCAGTCCGTGAAGAGTGCCGCCCGCCTGCTCAGTGCCGCGACCGTGGCCGCGGCCATCACCGTGCCTGCCGCGGTGCAGGCCCACTTCAAACTCCTCGAACCGGCGTCGTGGATCGTGGAAGACCAGCGCGGCGATCCGCAAAAGGCGGCGCCCTGTGGGGCCGACGCCAAGAGCGTGCCGAGCACCACCGTCGGCAAGGCGGTCGGAGGCTCGACGATCAAGCTGAAGGTGCTCGAAACGATCTACCACCCAGGCCACTACCGGGTGGCCCTGGCCGTGAACTCGAAGGAAGAGTTGCCGAGCGATCCGATGACCGTGGAGCGCATGACCGAGCGCGGTCCACGCTCGGTATGGGCCGCCATTCAGAGCCCCATTCAGACGCCGGTGATCGCCGACGGACTGTTCCCGCATTACACCCGACCAGCAGCACCGCAAACCTTCGAGACGGACGTTACGCTCCCGAACATCACCTGCCCGAAGTGCACGCTGCAGATCATCCAGTTCATGGCCGACCACGCCTACAACCAGCCAGGTGGCTACTCGTATCACCACTGCGCCGACATCGCGATTACCGCCGACCCCGCCAAGCCGATCACGGCTGGCTGGCCGGCCGCCAAGTCGTAACACAGAAGGAACAGCACCATGCGACGTCACGTTGTCATCGCCGCGGCTCTCTCCGCCTGCGCGCTCGCGCCGCACCTGGCCTCGGCCCAGCAGGCGGGCGCCGACCCGCGACCCGCGAACGCGCGCACGCAGACACCGGCCTTCGCCGGACAAACCGATGCACCAGAGCGGAAGCTGGGCGTCCAGTTCGACATCGTGCCGGTTGTGGAGGGGTTGCGTAATCCGTGGGGCATGGCGTTCCTGCCAAACGGCAAGATGCTCGTCACCGAACGCATCGGCTACCTGCGCCTGGTGAACGCTGATGGCCGCCTCGCGCCAGGTGCTGTGAGCGGGCTTCCGGCGGTCGACAACCGCGGTCAGGGCGGGCTGCTCGACGTGGTGCTCGACCCGAACTTTGCGACCAACAGCCTGATCTACTGGAGCTACGCCGAGCCGCGCGAAAACGGCACCAACAACACGGCGGTGGCGCGCGGCAAGTTCGTGGAGGGTCCGCCGACGCGCGTTGACGACGTCCAGATCATTTACCACCAGGGTCCATCGCTGAATTCCACGGCGCACTTCGGCAGCCGCCTGATCTTCGCGCGCGACGGCAAGCTGCTGATCACGCATGGCGAGCGCTCCATTACCGAAGGGCGCATGCAGGCGCAGCGGATGGACGGCATGCTCGGGAAGGTCGCGCGCATCAATCCCGACGGCTCGATTCCCACCGACAACCCATTTGTGGGCAAGGCCGGCACGCGGCCGGAGATCTTCACCATCGGCCATCGCAACATCCAGTCGGCGGCGCTGCACCCCACCACCGGTGAACTCTGGGAAGTTGAGCACGGCACTCGCGGCGGCGACGAGCTCAACATCGTCCGCAAGGGTAAAGACTACGGCTGGCCAACGGCCGCCTACGGTATCGAGTACGCGGGCGGGCCGATCACGGGCAACCAGACCGCGCAGGCCGGGACCGAGCAGCCGCTCTACTTCTGGGATCCGGTGATCGGTCCAAGCGGCATGGCCTTCTACACCGGCGACCTGTTTCCGGCCTGGAAGGGCAGCCTGTTCATCGGCGGGCACCAGACGAACGACCTCGTGCGCGTGTCGCTCGATGGCGAGAAGATCACCGGCGAGGAACGGCTTCTCACCGACGCGCCCAAGCGGCTGCGCATTCGCGACGTGCGGCAGGGGCCAGACGGCGCGATCTACCTGCTCACCGACGACCCGCTCGCTGGTCAGATGCTCAAGCTGGTGCCAAAGCGCTCGATGCCCAGCGGGCAGCAATAGCCGATTGCCGATTGCCGATTGCTGATTGCTGATTGTTCAGAATATCCGACTTGACAGGTCGGAGATGAGGCCACTACCATCGACCACTCTTGAGATTCGATCTCAATATTGCGATGAGTTGCCTCTGATTGACCCTGACGCTCTCAATGCGCAGGCGTCGGTGCTTATGAAAGAGGGCATCCGACGCCTGACCGACGGGCATCCGGTGGCCGCGGCCGATGCGCTGAGCTGTTTTGACCAGGCTCTGTCCCTTCGCCGCCAGTTACCCCTCGCCGACCGTCCAGACTTCAGGTACGGGCTCGCCGCGTGCTGGGTCAATCGAGCCGACGCGCTCGCCAGGCTCGGCGGTGCGGCACAACTCGAGGCCGCACTTCGCGCCTACGACGAGACCATCGTGCTGATGCGCACGCTGCCGCTGGACGACGATGTGCGCTATCCGCGCCGGCTCGCCATCGCGAGCCAAAACCGGGGTCTGGCACTGCGGGCACTCGGCGTCGCCAGAACCGCTGAAGCCCTCCACGCATTCGAAGAGACGATCGCGCTACTCGAAGCACCGTGCTCGGTCTCGATTCCCGACCGGCAGTGGCTACTGGCCGCGACGTGGACGAACCTCGCACAGTCGCACGCCGCCTTGGGCGATCCGCGGTCGCTCGCCCAGGCCCGCACCGCGGCCCACCGTGCCCTCTCGAGCGTTGAGCAGGTGGCGGTGGCCGACGTCGAATGCGCGGAGGTGGCCCTCAGGGCGCGCCATGTGCTGTGTCAGCTGCTGGCGCGGCAGCTGTCTGACGCGCTCCAGCAAGGCGACAGTCTGCGCGAAGCGGTCCACGAGGCCACGGACATGGCCGACGACGGTCTGCGGCTGGTGCAGGCGTGGGAGCGCCGAGGGATTGCGAAGTTCCGGGGACTCGCGTGCGATCTGTTTCGCTTCGGCGCGCGTGTCTACGCTATTTACCAGCCGCACTTCCTCGACGAGTTCGTGCGCGACAACCTCGACGCGTCGCAGTCGTCGATCGGCTATGTCGACAGCCCGGAAATGCGGGCCGCCGCTCTGGAAACGCTGGCGTGGCGAGGTCAGGTCTCGCCAGCCGCGGGTTGACGCTTCGACGGCAGACGTACGTAGCGCGCCCTTCAGAGGCGCGATTAGTTCGTACTTGTGCTTTCCACGTACACTCTCTTCGCGTCCACTGTAATCACGTCCCCTCCTTGAGTCCTGATTTCAAGCCGCTCTCCTTGCGACCGTCTCAGAAGATTCACCTCGTTGACAAACACCGCGCTTGAGATTCCCCAGGGCCGCTCATGCGGACAGATAACGGCCGTCATGTCTTCGGCCGTCGCGCGCAAGACGCCGCTGGCGGTCTCAAACTCGATCACAACTCTTGTGGCCTCGAAGTCCACCGTTAAGGACTTCTGCGGTTCCTTTTGCCGATCCTGGACAACGCGAAGGGCACGTGTGCATCCGAGGACTAGCTCGGCACCGCGCATGGGTCAGTATCCTCTTATTAAAGCCGGCGCTTTTTCCAACCGCCGAAGATGTCGCTGCATCGCCGAGCGGCGAACGCGCAATCGTTGCCCGCGCCACCAACGCTGCGACACCGTCACGCGGCTGTGAAACCCAAGGCACGCCGCTCTTTGGCAGCGACACGTCGCTGTGTAGCGTCGGCAGGACCGCCGTGACCGGCGACACGCGACAGGTTTTGACGCGGCTGCACAACGTTTTTCGTCGGCAGCGGTGTCGTTTGACCCGACACAACGCCCGTTGACGCCGACAGCGCTCGTGTTTGGCTCGGCCGCGCTGTGGTTTGGCTCGGCAGCGTCCGTGTTGGCTGCGGCAGCGTCATGGTGTGCGAGTTCAGAGCACCACCACAACCCATTACTGCTCAATGAGTTGCGGTGCCATCGAAAACTGCAGTGCCAAAACACGCGCGCTGACGCCGCCAACAAGACGGCTGGCGGCGTTAGCACGAACGCTGTCGGGGCGAACGAGCTGGCTGACAGCGCCAACCAGCACGCTGCCGCCGCCGCACAAGCTGCTGGCAGGGCGTTACCTGCGAGGCGGCGCTCAGCACCCGCCGGGTGGCGGCGCAAAACCGAACCGCCATCTCCGCAAACCGGTCAGCGGCCGCGTGAAACCAGCCGGTGGTGGGCACGATCCGGCTGGCTGCCGCGTGGAACACATGCGGTGCACGCGGCCCAGGAAGGGCACCCGATGCGATCGCGGAGCAGCACCGGCAGTCGAAATAAACGCGCTGACGTGGCCGCCGACGATGCTACCGTCGTCGTCGCGCCGACGGCACGGCGCTCGCAGTGGCTCCCGTGGCGGCGGCTCGCACCACAGTGCGACGCCTGCCCGCGGAGGTGGCCATGGCTGAGAGCGTCGTCGAGAAACGCTTGGGAATGCTGGAGTTAACCGTGAGCGATATGGCGAGTCTGCCCGGACAGGTTGGCGAAATGCAAGGACAGATGGGGCAACTGCAGGCGCAGGTTGGTCAACTGCAGGTGCACGTCGGGGAACTGCGCGTAGACTTAGCGGGCCTGCGCCAAGACGTCGGCGGTATGCGGAAAGACGTCGATGGCCTGCGCGAAGACGTCGTCGGCCTGCGGAGACAGATGGTCGAAGTTCGCGACGACCTGTCCGCCACGCGTGCCGACCTTCGGCAGGAGAGCACCAAGGCAGGAACCGAATCGCGGGTCCTCTTCGAAG
>CADEEX010000209.1:2441-7428 GCA_902826465.1 uncultured Acidobacteriota bacterium | reverse complement strand
GCCAACGGTGTCAACACCGGGCAGATGTCGGCACTGAAGCGCTGGCCCAGATACGCGCGGACCTCCGGCGAGTAGTGTTCGCGTTCGACACACACGATCTGCTCGGCCAGCAGTGGTGGTCGTAGCACGCGCTCCCAGCAGTCGTTGAGATCGGTCAGGAACTGGGTGCCCCGCTCCCGCATCACCTGCAACTGCGCTTCGCTGTCCAGGCCGTCAGCGGACACCTCGTCGAGCCCCGAGCGATAGCTGCGCAGCACGGTGGCCAGGCGCACCATGAAGAACTCATCGAGGTTATTGGCGGCAATGGCCAGGAACTTCACGCGTTCGAGGAGCGGATGCAGGGTCTCGCTCTGGGCCTGCGCCAGCACCCGTTCGTTGAACGCGAGCCAGCTCAGCTCACGATTGAAGAGCAACGCGGGAGTGTTCGCATCGCGCCCCGTCTCAGTGGGGGCTGGGACCGGGCGTGGTGGGGTACGGCGAGTCTGTCGAGCCATCGTGCCGAGTCTACTGTCACGCTGGTCGATCTCGGAGAAGCAAGTACGTTGCGCGAACGTTACGTCACTGCGCTACAGCCCGATCGCGGGCGTGTGTCCGTCACAGGATCGTCAAGCGGTTCGGATATGTCTAGTCGGCATAGGAGTCATCCATGTCGAACCGTTGCGACGATCCCTCTCGTCTCCGTCTTCGTACGTTCGACCGCGCGGTTGAGCGCCTGTCGCGCCGCGACCTGCTGCGTCTGTTCGGCCAGGCAGGAGCGGCCGCATTGCTGGCGCCTCTCGGCGTCCGCGGCCTGTCGGCGCAGGCGCTATTTGGCGACTATCCGTTTACGCTTGGCGTTGCCTCCGGCGATCCGCTTCCTGACGGCGTCGTGCTCTGGACACGCTTGGCGCCAAAGCCGCTCGAAGGCGGTGGCATGCCGATGGCGAACGTCGAGGTGGGATGGGAGGTTGCCGAGGATCGCACCTTTCGCACCATCGTCCAGCAGGGCGTGGCGTTGGCCCGGCCCGAACTGGGCCACAGCGTGCATGTGGAAGTGAGCGCCCTGCGCCCGGGCCGCGAGTACTTCTACCGCTTCCATGCCGGCAGCGAAGCGAGCCAGGTTGGACGGACCAAGACCGCGCCAGCCGCCGACGCGGTGGTGGACACGCTTCGCTTTGCCGTGTGCGGATGCAGCCACTACGAGATGGGCTACTTCACCGCGCTCGGTCATATCGCCAACGAGGCCGTGGACTTCGTGTTTCACACCGGCGACTACATCTACGAGTCGCGCGACGATGGTGGGCGCGATCCAAACCGGGTGCGCCGCCACCATGGCAGCGAAATCTACAATCTGGTCGACTACCGGAACCGATACGCGCAGTACAAGATGGATCGCGACCTGATGGCCGCGCACCACTCAGCGCCGTTCATCGTCAGCTGGGACGACCACGAGGTAGACAACAACTACGCCGGCGACCACGATGAGCACGGCACGCCGGCCGAGGTGTTCATGCTGCGCCGGGCTGCGGCCTATCAGGCGTACTACGAGTCGATGCCGCTTCGGGCGGCCACCTTGCCGTCGGGGCCGCATATGCGGCTCTATCGCAAGCTCTCGTTCGGGCGCCTGATCGACTTGAGCGTGCTCGACACGCGCCAATGGCGCACGGATCAGGCCTGTGGCGACGGCAGCCATAGCGCGTGCGCAGAGGCCGACGACCAGGCGCGCACGATTCTTGGTGTCGAGCAGGAGCAATGGTTGCTCGATGGATTGGCGCAGAAGCGAGCGACGTGGACCGTGCTCGGCCAGCAGGTGCCGACTTACGTGCGCGACATGAAGGCGGTGGCGGCTGATGCCCGCTACTCGATGGACAAATGGGATGGCTACGCGGTGTCGCGTCGGCGCCTGTATAGCCGGCTCCAGGAGGCGAAGACTCCAAACCCGATTGTGTTGTCCGGCGATGTGCACCTGCACTTTGGCGCCGACTTGAAGGCCGACTATCGCGATGTGCGCTCGGCGACGGTTGGCGTCGAACTCACCAATACGTCGATCACCTCGAACGGCGACGGCACCAGCGTGCAGGAGGGATGGGACCGGATTCAGAGCGACAACCCGCACATCAAGATGCACAGTGCCAAGCGCGGTTACATCTCGTGCACGGCGACGCCCAAGGCGATGCGGGCCGACTTCAAGATCGTCGAACGGGTGTCGACGGCGGCCGAGCCGTCCAAGAGCGCCGGTGTGCTGGTGGTCGAGGCCGGACACCCCGGGGCTCACGTGGCCTGACCGGTCACGCGCGCGATCGGCTCAGCGCGCCTGCAGGAAGATCGGGTTCGCGTAGAACCACAAGTCGGTCCACGGATCTTCGCCGGCCGGATCCATGGCCGGTTCGAGCTCGCTCGAGGTGGTGCCTCGCACACGGATGTACATGTCCCTGGCCGCTGGGATCGTGGTGACGAGGGTGAATGCGTCGCCCTTCTGTTGCCAGTCCCGCTCCGAGAAGCGCGCGACCACGCGGGTACTCGAATGGTGGTCCTGGCTGCGGTCGGCCACCGGGCCCGTCACCTCGCCGGCAATGAGGTCGACGCGGCGTACGCGCGGGTTGTCGCCGTGCGCGTTGGGCGCGTCTGGATCGCGAAACCGGATCGTGACCGTCACCTCTCGGCCCGGCGGCACGGCCAGCGTCTCGCCAATCTGAGCGACCGAGGCACCCGTTGTTGCGGTGACGGAGAGCTCTGAAATCAGGTCGCCGGCCACGGCGAAGATTCTGCCCTGGCGAAGCCCGTCGAGCACGTCATCGTAAGTCTTGTGTGCGAAGACGTAGGTCTTCTGATACTGGCCCGGCCAGAAGTCGCTGCCTGCTCGTCCTGGATTCGCGTAGTTCACATGAGAGTCCGACGTGGCGACGATCCAGAAGCGGCGCCCCTCGCCGAGCATCGAGTCCCACAGGCCGCCAACAATGGCCGTCATCTGATCGAAGCCGCCAAAGGTCGACGCACCAGGGTTGGTGTAGGCGCCGCGATGTCCTGCCGGCCGGCCCTCGAGGTCGCGCTTGACGGAGCCGTCTGGCGCGAGCGCCGAGGCCTGATGTCCGGGCGCACCTTCCATGCCGCGGTACAGATCCGGCGCCAGATCGTTGTTGTTCCTGAACTCACGCGGTTCGTCGAGGCCGTAGACGCCGACCGCAGTCGCCGATCGCGACGGATGGTTGGCAAAGAGCAGCGGCAGGCGGGGCAGGCTGTTCATGAACGACAGCGCGCGGAATGCAGCCGCTTCGCTGTTGCGCGAAGGGGCGGGCGGCCACGCCTCGTTGCTGTCGAACTGACTCTCGATGTTGAACAGCGTCTTCCACTCGTCGTCTTCGTGAGGAAGGATCAACGTGTGGTGGTCCATGGCCGGCATGTTCAGCTCCATGCCGTAGAACTGCAGCAGTTCGGGGACCGCCAGTCTCGACTCCTTCAGCTCCGCGTAGGCGTGTACCAGGTTGAACTTCGAATGGTTCGGTCCGCCATGGTCGGTGGTCACCATCCACTGCAGCCCGTACTCCTGCGCCTTGCGGGCATTGGTCGGCGTCGGATAGATCCCGTCAACGCCCTTCTGCGGCTCAGGAGGACTGGTGGACTGGTCGTAGCCTGGACTCCAGTGGCTGTGGATGTGTGAATCGCCAGCGAGCCAGCGCCTGTCACCGTGCTGTGCCGGCAGGAGCGTGCCGAGGAAGACGAGGCCCAACGAGAGGAGCAGCAACAGCCGATGATGACGGTGAGGCATGAGACCTTGCGCGTGCGACCAGTCGCACGGCCATCGTACGTGCACCGCCATGGCCGCGTGTATCGACCGCGTAAATCCTGGCGTGACGCGAACTCAGGGATCCGGCAGATGTGACCTGGGATTCATCGGCGCGTCATTGCGCCGTGACCGACGCCGGATACCGTCGGTGCGTGACTACACGCAGAGAGTTTCTCACCACCGCCGGCGCCGGGCTGCTTGCCCTGCCGTCATTCCTTCACGCGCAAACACGTCCCGGGATCTTCCGTTTCGGCGTGATCGCCGACAGCCACGTCATCGACGGCTACTACAAGGGGCCTGAAAGCAATCCCGAAGACTCGGAATCGATCTTCCTGACGTCGGAGCGGCTTGCCGCCGCCCGCGACGTACTCAATTCGCTCGACCCGCCGCTCGAACAGGTGTTTCTGATCGGCGACTACTTCCACGACTATCCGTCGACGGATCTCGAGTTCTACTTCACCCACGACACGAGGCTCGATCGGGCCAAGGCGCTCACCGATGGGTTCCGCATGCCGGTGCATGTCGGATTCGGCAATCACGACTACGCAGTGCCGAAGGTGTCGCGCGAAGCGAGCCACGAGCTGTTCCGCCGCAAGTTCGGCGTCGCGCCGTACTACGCCATCGATCACCGCGGCTGGCGCTTCGTTCACCTGAACAACTTTCTCGGCGCCACCTGGGACGCCGGCGATGCCCGATACAACAAGGGCGTTGGCAGCCTCGGGGAGGCACAGCTGTTGTGGCTGGACGCACAGCTGGCGGACGGCAAACCGACGTTCGTGTTCGTCCACTTCCCCCTGTCGGTCGTGCAGCCGACGGAGGTGCGCGATCTTGGATTGCACACACTGCTGAAGCGTCACGCCGGCACCGTGCAGCGGGTGTTCTCCGGACACTGGCATCGCTGGGTTGACGAAGGCCGGACCTACGGACCGCCGCACCTGGTCATCGGCGCCACCCGCTACGACCCCGACGCCTATCTCGTCGTCGAGGTCGACACCCAGGCAGGCACCCATCGCCTGCTCAACCTGCATCTGGTCGAGTGGAACACCCATTTCAGCAAGCCGTTCGTGTCGTCGCGCCCGGAGCGCGTTCTTTGAGGATAGGGTCAATGTTTCGCATTGTCGGTTCCGTGCTGATCGCGATCGCTCTTCTGCTTGTTCCCGCTGCGGCCCGTGCGCAGTTCGACTCCGCCACCGTGCTCGGCTTGATCACCGACCAGACGCAGGC
>CADEEX010000209.1:0-2341 GCA_902826465.1 uncultured Acidobacteriota bacterium | reverse complement strand
GAGTCGAGCGATCGCGGCCAGGTGATCGCCCGTGAGCAGATCGTGAACCTGCCGCTGAATGGCCGGGCGTATGCCGATCTGGCACTGCTCAGCCCAGGCGTGCGGAGTTCGTCGATCAGCAGCTCGCGCGATGCCTCGTTCAACGTCAACGGCATGCGCAGCGCGCTCAATAACTTCATTCTCGATGGCGTCGACAACAACTCCTACGGCACGAGCAACCAGGGGTTCTCGAACCAGGTGGTCCAGGTGACGCCCGATGCGGTCGAGGAGTTCAAGGTGCAGACCAACAACTTCAGCGCGGAGTACGGTCGTGCTGGCGGCGCCGTCATCAACGCGACGTTCAGGAGCGGCACCAACCGTTTCCTGGGAACGGTCTGGGAGTTCAACAGAAACACGGCGTTGAATGCCACCGGCTTCTTCAAGCCGACGTCTGGCGAAAAGCCGAAGTTCGATCGCAATCAGTACGGCGGTGTCTTCGGCGGCCCGCTGATGCGCGACCGCTCTTTCTTCTTCGCCAATTTCGAAGGTTTCCGCCAGGTCTCGCGCGCGGTCCAGTTCTCGAGCGTGCCGACGCTCGACCAGCGCCAGGGTGTGATGGGCAAGCCGATTGTCAATCCATTGACTGGTGAGGTCTATGCCAACGGCGTCATACCGCAGTCGGTCATCACGCCGTTTGCTCGCAAGGTCCTGGCCGGACTGCCGACGCCAACACGCGCGGGCGTCTCCAACAACTTCGATACGTTGCCGGAGCGTGAAGACTTCAACGACAAGTTCGACCTCAAGCTCGATCAGCAGTTTCGTGCCTCGACCAACGGCTTCGTCCGCGTCAGCCACCGCAAGGTCAGCAACTTCGAGCCGCCGTCGCTTCCCGGAGAGACCAGCAGTCCGGCCAACGCCTACGTCCGCGTGCTGAATCAGCAGTATGCCGGAGGGCTGACGCAGACCTTGTCGGCCGCCTCGCTGCTGGAACTGCGGGTCGGCGTCTCCAGAACGGAGGCCGGCAAGACCGCCTTCGGCACTGGCACGCCGAACATGCTGGAGGCGTATGGCATCACCGGTCTTCCCACCGACGCCGAGTTCAGCGGCGGCCTGACGCAACAGTCCGTCACCGGATGGACATCGTGGGGGCGCCAGAGCAGCAATCCGCAGTTCCAGAATCCATTCACCGTGGACGCTCGCCTCAACTACTCACGAATCGCCGGCCTGCATACAGTCAAGACCGGCTACGAGTACCAGTCGGTCAATACCGCCGTCGATGATGTGAATCCGAAGTACGGCGCCGATTCGTACAGCGGCCAGTTCAGCAGGCCTGCCGGCGCTGCGGCGGATCCCGCCACCTACAACCTCGCCGACTTCCTGATGGGGGCCCGTAGCCAGTACGAGCTGGTCAACGCCTTCGTATTCCAGCTTCGACAGCGGATGCACTTCGCCTACGTGCAGGACGACTGGCGGGTGTCGCCGTCGCTGACGTTGAATCTCGGCCTGCGCTATGAGTTTGCGACGCCCCAGTGGGAAGCCAACAATCTGCTGACCAACTTCGACCCCGCCACCAATACGCTGCGACAGGCGACCGACGGCTCGATCGCCGATCGCACACTGGTGAATCCGGATCGGAACAACTTCGCCCCCCGCATCGGCATGGCCTACAGCATCAACGACCGCACCGTGATCCGATCGGCCTTCGGACGCAGCTATGTGCTGTTCAATCGACTCGGTGGTGAGAATCTGCTGTCGTTCAACGGTCCGCACGTGGTGCCGATCTCAATCGCGCAGCAGCCGTCACAAGGACTCTGTACCGCGACCTCGGCGCCGACCACGTGCTTCCGTCCGACACAGATGGGCTATCCGGTTGGCCTGAATGTGCCGGCGAACTTCAATCCGCTGAACGGTCGCGTGAACTACATCCCCTCCGATCTGAAGACCGGGTCGATCAACAGCTGGCACGTCACCTTGCAACATGAACTGGTGCCGCGCCTGACCGTTGACGTGGCGTATGTGGGCAACCGCAGCCAGAACCTGATGATTCTGGCCGACCTGAACCAAGCGAGGCCGAATGCGGAGGGCGAGAATACGCCGCTGCAGGGGCGCCGGCCGATTCAGGGGTACCAGTTCATTCAGGCGGCCTTCGACGGTGGCAAGGGCGACTACCACGCCCTGCAACTGAAGGTGGAACGACGTTACAACCGCGGGATGTACCTGTTGAACTCGTTCGCCTGGTCGCGTGCGCGCGACAACGCGCCGGGCCATCTGGCAACAGCCAACGGCGACAACAGCCGCGTGAACGACGCCAACATGGAGCGCGAGTTCGGCACGTGTCGCTACAGCACGCAGCTCAACAACA
>CADEEX010000208.1 GCA_902826465.1 uncultured Acidobacteriota bacterium | reverse complement strand
AGCGCAGGCTCACCCTTCGCCGCCGTGGGCGCCAACGTCCCTGGCATGACCGGCGTCGGTGGCTGCGTCTGCGCGGCAAGTCGCCCGGGCCACAGAGAGGCCAGCATTGCAGCGGCGCTCCCCTTGAGAAGTGCACGGCGGTCCGGCGCGTCAGGCGTCTTGATGTCGTGGTTCATACTGTTCCTACGGAGTCTGACGCGGTCTGGGTCCATAGACAGGCAGTGGTTGCCCGATTTCGAGAGCGCCAAGGTCGGGCGCCGCGCCTGCGAAGCCATCGGTGATGTTCGGCAGGTTCACGCCTCGGTCGGCGGCGGCGGACGCCGCGCGCAGCCGGAAGTCAAGGTCGCTCGCCGTGTACAGCCGCTGCACGGTCTTTACATCTTTCGCATCGAGCCGCGGCACGTTGACGAACACGTCGTAGTCAACCAGCACGCTGTGCTGATCCTGCCGTGTGGCTGCCGAGTACTCGGCGAGCGTGGCGAACCGGCGCATCTCGAGACCTCGCGTGCCACCATCTCCGTCGCCTGATGCCGCCGTGCCCCCTCGCGGTGCGTTCACGCCAAGCGGCGCGTAGTCCGCCACGATCGACGCCGGCGGCGAATTCCAGCGAAACGACTGATCGGCACCGGGATTGGGCCGGAAACCGTTGTAGTCCGACGAACTGTAGTTCGTGTTGGTGTTCACGCTGAACAGGGCCGGCGCAGAATTCTCCCCGAGGATCAGGTTGTTCCGCCAGTGCGCGTTGGCCGAACTGCCAGCCGACGTCTCGGTGAGTATGGTGTTGTTGTAGAACAACACGCCCGCGGCGCCACTCGACATGCGCGTCGACCCGCCTGGCGCGTGATAGACGATGTTGCGAATCCAGTACACGGGGCCACCCGCCGCCGGCTGATTGCACATCGGATGTGACGCTGAGTTGAGCATCATGTTCCGCATCACGCGGATGTTGTGCATGCTGCCGTCGATCTCGAACGCGTTGTCGTGGAAGTTCGTGAGGTAGTTGTTGTAGAAGTCGATCGCCACCGGCCGACGATCCCAGAACGCGCGCGGCGGATACTGCGGGCCGTCAACCGCGTGCGATCCATCAGGATTCCCGTACGTCTCGACATCAATGCCGTCATGGAAGTTCGCGATGTAGTTGTAGGCGACCACATGGCCGGGCCCATAGAGCTTCACGGCCACGTACGACGCCATGGCTGGCGGAAACGCCTGCCCTTCAGCCGCCGCAATCTGACGCCAGTAGTCGCCGTTCCAGCCAATCAGGTGCTCGGCATCGTCCCGCCCGAGGAACGTGCTGTCGGCGATGTAGAAATCGCTCGAGCCCGAGTAGTTGCTGAACACTCCCATGCCGACGTCTTCAAATCGGCAACGCTTGACGGTCAGCCCCTTCGAACCGGCAATGAACTGGCGACCGGCCCAGATGGCAATGTCCGTGTTCCTGAAGGTCAGCCCCTCGAAATAGTTGTAGCTGGCCGCCTGCACGTTGAACAGGTTGAAGTTGCCGCGACCGTCGAGCACCACGTCGCCGTCACCCGCTGCCTTGATGGCGATCGGCCGCTCTGCGGTGCCGTTCGCCGACAGGTAGTAGGTGCCTTCGTACGGGCTGGTGACGTTGTTCGATCGATCGGGCCCATAGAACTCCGGATGATAGGCATAGAGACCGGCGTGCACGAGGATGGTATCGCCGGCCTTCACGCGTGGACGCGCAGTCGTCGTCGTGTCACCACCGCCGCACGTGTAGTAGTACGCACACATGATCCCGTCGAACGCCGGCGAAAGTTTCGCGCCGGTGTACGACAACGGATAGACGTGATACACCGTGCCGCTGGCGAATGGCACCGGCTCTGGTCGCGTGCGGACCACGACCGTTCGGGTGGCGTCTGACGCGCGACCCGACACGCCGTCCGGATCGGTCATCGTGAAGCGGGCCTCGTACGCCGTGCCAGGTTCAAGATCGAGGATGCTGCCGGCGAACATGTTCGGCGATACCAGGTCCCAGGAGTTCGCCTGGAAGATCCGCTCCCCCTGCACGCGCAGCAGCGGCAGCCCCACCATCCATGGCACCGCCCCTTGCTTGCGATACGACACCTTCACACTGGCGTTCCGATTCGCGTCGCCGTCGATCACCCACTCGAACCCGAGATTGATCAGCGTCGGGTGATCGATCACGAGTTCGCCAGGCGTCACCGTGATGTCCGATGCGGCGGCCGAGATTCGGCCGTCACTTCCCGCCAGACAGAGCACGCCGGCGCACAGCGCCGCGAGCGAACGGCGGACGCGCAGCCGGCGTGCCGACACGACACGACCACTCATCGAACGGGCGCCTTTCCTTCCCACACGTGCCGCTCAGACGCGCGTGGGTCGTTGACCACCGCGGTGGTGGTGTTGAACACCATGACTGCGCGAGCGTCCGCATCGTAGGCAGGCCAGACCGGCATGCCAGGATGGTTCGGATTGCCCGTGCGGGCGAACGCGATCCACGCCTCGCTCATGGCATCTTCCACAGCCCTGGCGCCTGGCTTCGCCGCCGGATTCGCGGTGGCGTTACTGAAGACGAAGCCGATTTCGGCGCCATGCGCGGCGCCGAGCGCCGTCGGCGCGAAGTCAAAGCTGTAGTGGTACACAGGCGCCACTTTCGACTGTGCTTCGGCGAGTCTGATGGCGCTCACGTGGAAGCGGTTGCTGCGAATGGCCACCATCAGGTCCCACGGTGTCGCATTCGGCCTCGACTGCCGGTAGGCCGCCAGCAGGGCGTCAACGCCAGGATCCTTGAAGTCAGCCGAGAGGTCTTTCCGGAGATCCGCCTCGCTGAACGGCTTGCCAAACGCCGGATGATCGCGCGCATACAGCGCGTGCTCTTCGCGGTTCGTTCCGACAATGATCGGGATGCCGTGCGCGCTGGCGGCGGCGACTGGCGTGAACATGTCGCTCGGCAGATAGTTCCCGTCGGTCACCGGACCAAAGTCCGGGGTCGTCCGTCCGGTGGTGGTGACCGCGGCGAGCACCGTGTCTACAGGCAGTGCCTGCAACTGCTCGACGGTCGTGACGTTCAACTTCGCCATCACCGTGCGGGCGTTCCTCGTGGCGACCGCTGCCGGCGTCCCCGCGAGGCGGGCACCGCTCTCGATGATGCCGCGCTTGAACAGTTGCTTCACCGAGCGCACACCGAGCAGCGTTGACACTTTCGCACCGCCGCCGGATTCACCGAAGATCGTCACGTTGCCGGCGTCGCCACCAAAGGCGCCGATGTTGTCGCGCACCCATTCGAGCGCCAGTTGCATGTCCTGCACGCCGGCATTGCCAGACGTCTTGAACGGCGCGCCGCCGACGTCGGCCAGGTGCAGGTAGCCGAACACGTTCAATCGATGGTTGACAGTGACGACGACCAGATCGCCGCGTGCCGCGAGCCGCGCACCGTCGTAGAGTCGCTCGGATCCTGCGCCGGCGTAGAAGCCGCGTCCGTGAAACCACACCATCACCGGACGTCGCCTCGCGTCGGCGTCAGGCGTCCAGACATTGAGCACGAGACAGTCCTCGCTATGAGGCAGCAACGCCGTCCCTTCCGAGCTCCGTCGGCCCGTGTCGCCGCCCTGCGGACAGACGTCGCCGAAACGCGTCGCGTCCTTCACACCGTCCCACGACGCCACCGGCTGTGGCGGCATGAACCGGCCGCGCCCGGCGGTCGACTGCCCGTAGTGCATGCCCTTGAAGAGCAAGACTTTCGGCGTGGCCAGCGCGATGCCGCGCACACGCCCTGCCTTCGTCGCCACCACTGGCCCCTCAGCGGCGGCCCTCGATGTCTGCGATTGCGGCGACGCACCGGTGAGTACGAAGGCGACGACCGTCGCCGCCACAGACAGTTGCCACGCGTTCCTCATCATGGGTGCGGACAATAGCAGATTCGGCCGCCGCCTTTGCACAGACATGTCCCAACCACTGCCACAGCAACGAACCACCGCCCCACACCCGCAGGCCGTTCTGTCTTCGTGTGGCCGGTACGGAGCTGGCATGACGACGGTAGAATGAGCCGCAGGGCGGGACTGGAACGATCGCAGCCGACGCGCCTCTCGACGTGGTCTTCACCAGGTGGGACGTTGTCGAACCCGACCTGCTCTACGTATCCAACGTCAGAGCCTCAGAGTTGCTGAACGAGAAGCACGCGCTTGGCGCCGAGTTGGTGATCGAGATCGCCTCACCGGGCACGCGGCGGCGCGATACCACGATTAAGCAGCAGCTCTACGAGCGAACCGGCGTCACGGAGTACTGGTTCGTCGATCCTGACCGCCAACAGGTCTCGGTGTATCGGCGCGTCGGGGAACAGTTCACCGCCGCCCACGCGCTGACGTCAACGGGGAACCACACGTTGACGACAGAGCTGTTGCCGGGATTCGCGCTGTTGTTGACCAGGCTGTTCAGAGAGTAGACGGCTCGCCGCCTACACGGTTTCGAGGGTCAGCTCCGGCAGGTCGACCCCTTCGACCGTTGCCGTCCACGTCTCACCGCGCCCAATGAACTGCGCGTCGGTGAGCGAACCGGTGCTGATGATGTCGCCGTCGTGAAGCGGCGCCTCCCCAGTCTGCCTGGCCACCGCCGAGGCCAGCTCGCCCAGACACAGCACGGGACTCTTGAGGACGTTACGTCCACCACCCTCGGCCGCCAGCACGCCGTTCTTCGACAGCCGCACGCGGAACTGCGCCAGTTGCTCGGTCACTGCGGCGAGATCGGCGCCAGCCATCGAACGCCATTCACCCACGACGAGCGCGACGTGGAGACCGTAGCCCGCCACGAAGTCGGTTGGGTGGAACTTCCAGTCGGCAAACACGCTGTCGACGATCTCGAAGCCGAGCGCGATCGCCTCGACCGCATCGAGCACGGCCGTCGGGTCGGAGGCGCCGTGAGCCACAGGGCGACCAAGCCGCAAGACGATCTCAGGCTCGATCTTCGGCGCCCACAATCGCCGCACCGACAACGGCTCGTGACTGGACGCCGGGGTCACGGTATCGTCGAACATCGGCGCCCATACGAGCGTGTCGATCTTCAGCGTGCGCCACACGGCCTTGTTGGCATAGCCGACCTTGCGGCCGACGATGCGATGGCCCTCTTCGACCCGCCGCGTCGCCAGGTCGCGCTGAACGGCGTAGGCCGCGGTCATGTCGAACTGCGGATCGCGCGCCGAAAACGGCGGCGCAATCTGTGTGCGCCGCTCGAAGGACTGCAGCAACTCTTCAACGATCGGTGTCGTATTCATCGTCCGTCACGTCGTGGGTGGCGGGACTACGCGGTTGCGGGAATGCCGGCTTTCACCTTGGCCGATCGTGCCACCATCCCCAGACCCGCGGCGAGCGCGGCGGCAACGAGCGCCATCAGCGCGCTGCCATAGAACCCCATCGCCCAGCTGCCCGATTGCTCGTAGAGGAACGCACCAAACCAGCCGCCGATGATCGACGCCACCCCTTTGGCGGTGTACAGCACCGCGTAGTTGGACGTGGCGTGCCTGGTGCCGAAGTAGTCGCCGGCCATCGACGGAAACAGCGAATAGATCTGGCCCCAGGTGAAGTAGACCGCCACCAGGCTGGCCGCAAACCAGGCGCCTGACAGCTGTCCCACCGCAACGACGGAGCCGAGGCAGATGGCCTGCAGCACGAATGTGAAGATCATGGTGCGCTCGCGACCGAGCTTGTCTGACGCCCAGCCCCAGAAGACGCGGCTGGCGCCGTTGGCGATCGGGCTCAGCGTCGCCGCGAGTGTCAGCACGCTGGCAGGAAATCCCCACGAACGCGACATCGGCCCCGCGTTCGCGGTCACCAGCAGGCCACCGGTGGCCATCAGCACGAAGGCGGCGTACATCATGTAGAACTGCGGCGTCCGCAGCATCTCCATCGTCGTGAACTGTCGCTTGCCGATCTGCGCGGCGACGGCGACCGCAGGCGCCGCCACGGCGTGTGGCTGCGCGGGCGGATGGCGCAGGAACTGCGCCACGATCAGAATCACGACGCCCTGGAAGATGCCGGTGGCGATGAACGTGGCCTGATAACCGCGCGAGGCGATGAGCGACTGAATGACAGGGATGAACAGCGCCGTGCCGCCGCCGAAGCCTGCCGCCATGATGCCCGACGCCAGTCCGCGGCGTTCCTTGAACCACTTGAGTGCCGAGCCGATCGAGCAGCTGTAGACGAAGGCGGCGCCAACGCCGGCGAGGCAATAGGTGGCATAGAGCATCGGCAGCGAGGTGGCGTAGCCGATGCCGGCCCAGCCCACGCCGCACAGCAACCCGGCCGCGGTGATGAACCAGCGCGGGCCAAGCTTGTCAACGAACCAGCCATCGAGCGGCTGCACCCAGGTCTGGAACAACACGAACGCCGTGAAGGCGAACTGGATGTCCGACAGCGCCCAGCCCGTGGCTTCGCGCATCGGCTGCACGAAGAGGGTCCACGCGTACTGCAGGTTCGCGATCATGATCATCGCGATCAGGGACGCGCAGAGTTGAAACCAGCGATTGTTGATGGTCACCGTGCCTCCACTGCCACGCTCGGCGGACGCCGAGCGCAACGTCTACCTAACGACTTCTGCCAACGTCATTCAAGAACCTGGCGCAGGCGTAGACGGCGCGCGTGGACGGCATGGCCACACCCACACGTTCGCCGAGCTCGATGACGGCCCCGACGACGGCTTCCAGCTCCATCGGCCGTCCGGCTTCGTAGTCCTGCAACATGGATGTCTTGTGCGCGCCGACCTTCTCTGCGCCGGCGATTCGCTGGTCGATCGAAATCGGCATCTCGATGCCGAGTCGCGCCGCGACGGTCTCCGTTTCCACCATCAGCTCGCGCACCAGCCGGTTGGTCTCACCGTGCCGCACGAGCTGTTCGAGCGTGCCGCCCGTCAGCGCGCTGATCGGATTGAACGCCACGTTACCAAGCAGCTTGACCCAGATTTCGTGCCGAAACCTGGCGGTGACGGGGCAGCGAAAGCCGGCGGCGATCAGCGCGTCGGCGATGGCCTTCGCGCGCTCCGACTTCGAGCCATCCGGCTCGCCGAAGCTGATGCGATTGCCCTCGGTGTGGTGAATCACGCCCGGTTCGGTGATCTCGGTCGCGAAGTACGCCAGCGACCCGATGACGCGCCGGATGTCGATGGTTGACGCGATCACGCCGCCCGGATCGACACGTTCGAGATGCAGCCCATTCCAGGCGCCACCGTGATTGTGGAAGTACCACCACGGGATGCCGTTCTGCGTGCTGACGACAACGGTGTCCGGACCGAAGAGCGGCGTCAGCTGCGGTGCCAGCGCCGTAAGGCTGTGCGCCTTGACGCCGAGGAACACCACGTCGGCCGTGCCGATCGACGACAGATCGCCGGTGACCTGCGGCCTCACCTCGAAGTCACCGTCGGCACTGTTGACGCGCAGCCCACGCCGCTGCATGGCCTGCATATGGGCGCCGCGGGCGTGCAGCA
>CADEEX010000207.1 GCA_902826465.1 uncultured Acidobacteriota bacterium | reverse complement strand
CGCCGCTCGATCGTGTCGACGCCCACGGCCGCCGCGCGCAAGGCGTCGACCACCGACTCCGCGGCAGCGGCGTGCGCCGGCGCCAGGCGGGCAGCAATCGCGGCCGCAGCCGCGACCATGCGCGGCAGTGCCTCGGCCACATGCACTTCAACCATCGCCGCCATCACGGGCGCTCGGCTATCCCGCGTCGAACTCACGCGCACCGCGCGTCCCAGGGCGCTTTCCATGCCGTAGACGTCGATCGCCAGGTTGGCGAGGCGTGCCAGCACTTCCTGCTGATCCCGCAGGCGTTCGCCGAACGCGCACTCAGCCGTTCGGAAGAGCGCCAGCGTTGAGCCCCGCGCAACCTCGAGGGCGCGACGCTCGCCCGAGAGCGCGCCGTCCGGATCCAGCGTCAACCGTTCGGGCGCGTTCGGCTCCAACTGGCTACGCTTCAGCAGGCGCGTGGCAATCACCAGCCGATTGATCTCGTTGGTACCCTCGTAGATCCGGGTAATCCTCGCGTCGCGATAAATGCGCTCCACCGGGAACTCACGCGAGAAGCCGTTGCCACCAAACACCTGCAGCGCCTCGTCGGCGATGAAGGCCAGTGCCTCGCTCGTGTAGACCTTCACGATCGAGCACTCGGCCGCAAACGCTTCGATCGCGCTCAACGCCTGCGCGTGATCGTCGTGCCCGACGCTCGACAGCGCTTCGTCAATGTTGCCGAGCGTGCGGAAGACGACGGCGTCGCCCACGAAGCAGCGGATCGCCATGTCGGCGAGCTTCTCCTGAATGAGTCCGAACTCGCCGATCGGTTGACCGAACTGGCGACGATCGGTCGCGTACCTCGCCGCGTGACGGAGGGCTTCACGCGCCGACGTCATATTTCGCGCGCCGAGTTTCACGCGTCCGAGGTTGAGTACGTTGAAGGCGACCTTGTGCCCCTCGCCCACCGTGCCGAGCACGTTCTCGACCGGCACTCGCACCTCGTCGAGTCTGAGGGCCGTGGTCGACGTGCCGTCGAGCCCGAGCTTCTTCTCCTCCGGGCCACTCACGACGCCCATGGCCCGTTCGACGATGAAGGCGGTGAACTGCTCGCCGTTCACCTTGGCGAAGATCGTGAAGATGTCGGCAAAGCCGCCGTTGCTGATCCACATCTTCTCGCCGTTCAGCAGGTAGTGTCGTTCATCGTCGCTGAGTGTGGCGGTGGTCTTGACGGCGCGCGCATCGGAACCCGAGCCGGGTTCGGTGAGCGCGTAGGCGCCGATCAGTTCGCCGCGCACCATGCGCGGCAGATAGCGTGCCTTCTGCTCCTCGGTGCCGAAATAGACCAGCGGCAAGGTACCGATCGCCGAGTGGACGCCGAGTGCGGCGCTGAACGAGGGGTGGACGGCAATCTGCTCGGCCACCAGCGCGACACTCACCTTGTCGAGCGCCATGCCACCGAACGCTTCGGGCACCTCGACGCCGAGCAGGTCGAGCGTCCCCGCCTTCTCGAGCAGCGTCCTCACCAGCGCCCAGTCGTGCGCGAAGAGGCGCGCCTCGACCGGCAGCACCTCCAGACGCATGAACTCGGCCGCCGTCTGCGCGAGCAGCCGCTGCTCGTCGGTGACGTCTTCGCGCGTGAACATGCCGTCGAGCGGCGACCCCTCCACGAGGAACCGGCCGCCCGCGACGGCTGTGTTCGATGATCTATTCAAGGCTCGGCAGTATATTTCGATCCTGGCAGGTCTTTCGCTTGCGTCTTCACCGGAGGCGGCCCATGGGTGCGAGCGACGACAGATTTGAACGACCGGTCGACGGTGGAAGCCTTTCCCTGGACACGGAACAGCTGGTGATCCGCGATGCAGAGGGCGGGACCGCAGAGTTTCCGTCGGATTCGACAGGAGAACTAAAAGCTGCGGTCGATGAAGCGCTCGAGGGACAGGAGAAGCAAAGCGGCAGCTGGTTCCGTCCGGGAGACGTGAAGAAACTGACGGACGGTCGCGAGTAGAGATGGCCGCCCCGCCGGTGGCGGGCCGGCCATCCAGGGTCAGCGACCGTCGTGCAGGTCGTGCACGTAGTGCGAGCGGGCTTCCACTTCGCTCAGCCGCGACGAGGCATAGAGCGATGCCTGTGCGAGTAATGCCGTGCGGGTCGTCTCGGGCAACGTCTGCAGTGAGTCGTGATCGTAACCGGCGGAGGTTATGAATTCGTCGATGAGTGCGTGCTCGAGCTGTTTGAACGGCGGTTGGATCGGCGCTTCGGCCCTCTCGTGGAGCATATCCACCTCCCTGATGGTGTAGACGCTGAGCCTATGCCTGCGGCCGCTCAATCGCGCGCTGAAACGCAGACGTTCTGCGCTACTGGCCAAAAGATAGGCACCGCATCTGCGCCGGCGTGGCGACGGACCGGCTCAGGCCAGCAGGCCGACCACTGTTGCCGCCTTGTCGGGCAGCTGGAACCTGTGGCCGATGACGAATTGCGTCAGCACCGCGTTCAGCCATGGCCGCGACGTGTCGGCGGCAATGATTTCGAGGGTGGCCTGCTCGCCGAGGCGCTCGATCGCGTACTGGCGGATGTGGATGTCCACCGGCGTCGCCTCTCCGGCCAGGGCGATCGTCAGCGTCAGCGAGTGAGCACCTGTATCCACCGCCAGGTGGGTGACCTCACCGATGCCTTTCAATCTGCTATTCAGAAACGTGCGCGCAGAGAACGCGAGGGCTGCGTCTTTGGGACCTCGGAACACGGTATCTATCCTTTCGATTGCTGTGGTGCCTCAGATGCGAGAGCGCCCGTGAGCGGCGAGAGCGCGCTGATTGTCACGTAGTAGCCGTCCGGATCGCGCAATGAGAACTCGGTCGTTTCAGTGTTCGGGTTCGTGTGCGGCTCTTCTTCGAGCCGGGCGACGAGCGCGCGCGCCCTCTCGAGGCACAGCTCGACGTCGTCAACCCGGAAGAACAACAGCAGTCCGTTGCCCGGTGTCGCCTCGCCTGCGCTCGTCAAGGTTGGATGCTCGTGCGCACCCCACTGATGGAGACACAGCAGGACGGTGCCGTCCGCATCGAGGATCTGGGCGAAGTGGTCATGAGTCGGTCGCGTGGCGGGCTGGCCGAGGAGCGACTGGTACCAGGTGAAGCTGCTCGGCACACTCCCGACGCCGATGATCGTCCAGATGCGTTTCATGACGTCTGCTCTTGTCTGACCCGAAACAGGTATATCGGCGAATCATAGCGTCCGACGGGATAGCCGCAGCGCCAGAAGGTCCCATCTCTGCTGCCGCGCCACAGACTCCGGTGTCGTGACACCTCGGCTGGCCGACGCCGGCGAAGCTGACATGCTGTGGGCTTTTGCGCAGGCGCTGGCCTGCGCTGCAGGTGGTGCCCACAAATGGATCATCTGGTGGCGACGCGAGTGATCTGGAGGGCAGCCTGTATCGTGCGGCAAACGAAAGGGGGCGGCCATTCCTGGCCGCCCCCTTTCAACGTTGGATGTCTGTATCGCGGCTGTTCCCGCGCTCGAGCCTATTAGGCCGAACGCTTGAAGCGACGCCGCACGCCGGCGGCCAGTCCCAGGCCGAGAAGGGTTAGCGACGCGGGCTCCGGAACGGCGGCCGCGTCAACGGTCGTCAGGCTGGAGTTGTCGAACGCCAGGTTGGGAATCTGGTTGTAGTCGAACCAGCCGTAGCGGTTTCCACCGACCCCGGCGATCAGGTGTGCCGGGTTCGAAAGAATCCAGGCTGGCCCAACCAAGGTGTCCGACGCATCGAAGATGCTCATTGCGGCTTCCAGCACGCCGCCGTCGTTGTAGAAGTGCGTCTGGAACGTGTACCACCCCGTTGTCGAGATGGCGATCGGCGCTCGCGCCGGGTTCTTGGCAAACGCGCTCCCCGGCTGGGAGTTGTTGCTGGCACTCACCACGAACCGGTTGGTGCCGGCGCCCGGTCCGGTGAGATCCGAGCTGCCATAGAAACCCGCGTTGAAGATGAAGTCACTCAGGTGAGTGCCCAGCGAATTGTTGATGGCCGAGGAGAAGTCGAAGCGAGTGTTGTCGGCAAAGCCCGCGTTGACGTCCAGGAAGATGTCGATTGAGGTGATGTACTCCTGGAACGCAGTCGGCACCGCATTTCCGGCACCGAAGTTATAGCCGCCAAAGGTGGTAAACGCGGTCGTCGACGACGTGGCATGGAAGCCGCCCGTCGAAGACGTGATACCGCCAGTTCCACTCGCCACCCGGGTCGCGTTCGTCCATCCAGCGGTGTCGGTTTCGAAACCGTTGAAGAAAGAATAGGGCGCGGCGGCCACTGGCGTCGCGGCCAGAGCAAGGGCCGCAAATACAAAGGCCGACAGTCGGGCGTTTCTCACGTCGTCTCCTGAACTTGAAGGATGGGTCGCCGAATTGGCACCCGCATTGGTCTTCGCAGATTTGCAATCCGGATGCCCGGCCCTTCCAGAATCTGCTCTAGTGCGTGGATTTAGCTAAGTCCAGCGCTTCCAGAAGTTGCGTGCCCATGCGCGCCCGTCGATCCATTTTCGGGCGCTTGCCTAAGTGCTCTATCCTTCGGACTAATCTCAACCCTAGTGAAGCGTCGACGGCTCTCCTCTTTGCGTGCTCGCGCCGAGCGCATGCGAGGGGCGCGCCCCTGAAGGCTGGAACCAGCTCGGTCTGAGGCTGCGAGCGGTGGACGTGCTCAGGCATGCCGCCTGACGCCCCCACGTCCGCGACGCCCACAGGCGCCATGAAAACTGTACGGCCAAAACGAGCGCCCGCACATTGTCCAAACTCCGACTGTCCGAGCCGCAGAATCGCCGGCTGCTGCGTCTCCGGGCCGGCCCGCGCGCCCTACTCTTGCCGGAGCGCCACCATCGGGTCTACCCGCGAGGCGCGATGGGCGGGAATTCACATGGCAAGGACCGCGACCACGGTTACGACCGCAGTACCGCCCGCCAACGCCACGGGATCAACGTCGGACACCCCGAACAATTGGCTCCCGATCAGGCTCGCACTCGCCAAGGCCGCTACAAGGCCCAAGCCGACGCCCCAGCCGACCCACGTGAACGCCGTGCGCGCTTCAGCCTGTTGGGAACCGATCTTCAGACTGGTGAACGCTGGACTGCTCCGCCGTGCGACCGAATAGGCAGGCGTCATGGCACCCCGGCCGGGAGATGATTCACATGGAAGCTTCGTCATGTGTCATTTGAGACAGTAGACGGTTCGCATCACAAGTCAAAGTTCGAGTATGCCGAAGGCACGTGCGAAAGCGGAACTGATCGTCCCAACTGACGCCGGGGGCGTTCGGGAATCGTTGGTAGAGGCGTTGGCGGAGGACTTGAGAGCCGCGTCGGCAGATGCCACCGAGGCCGACAAGATCGCCGCGCTTCGGGGACAGGTTCTCGCCTTGTGCGATGCCGTCGATGTCGTGGCACAAGCGGCGGCCAGCCTGAGGTCGGAGATTCAGGCGATCAAAAGCCGGCCTTGAGTGACGGTCAGAACTCCGGGATTTGGCCAACGCGCGAATCCCACCTTGAGGAGCGCGCCGTGGCCCGTGCCCCGACGATCCACGTCTTTCATCGCCAGGCGATACATCCGGTCCTTACCGAGGAGATGGCCCGCCCGCTCGACGAACACCTGAATCGTGCGATAGCCGTACCGCGGATACTGGCCGGCGAATGCACGCATGTCCGTGATCACCGGAGCATCCTTCGCGGCCAGGCGTGATTCAGCGCGCCATTTCCCTGACGGACTGCCGTTTGACGGGCGCGGTTTTGGAACCGCCACAACGTGCTGAGCGTTCAACCAGTTGCGAGGAATTTCGGCCGACGGAAATGGAATGGCGTCCCCAGAGGGATTCGAACCCTCGTTACCGGCGTGAAAGGCCGGCGTCCTAGGCCTCTGGACGATGGGGACCGGAGGCGGAAAGAGCTTTCAAGAATAGCACAGCAGGATCGATCGCGACGCCGTGACCTTGCTGTGTGACTCGGGCAGGAACTCCAGTGAGAGCGGCAGGTGCCTCTGTCCGCCCGGCACGTGTGTCGCTTACACCGACAGGCGTCCCGTTTATGCCGAAAGAGGTCTCGTTTCAGCCGACACCTGGCCCGATCGCCACGACAGCGCTCTCGTTTGCCTCGACAGGCGTCTCGTTTCGCGCTGCTAGCGAGGGCAACAAGTGCTTTAATATTAATAGGATACGGCGACTACAAAACCGGCAGCCCAAAACGAGCTCCCTGCCGGGCAAAACGAGCAGCCTGCCGCCGTAAACGAGCCGCCTGTCAGCGCAAACGAGCAGGCTGTCGCGCTCAACGAGACAACTCCCCCGCGAAACGAGCACGCTGCCTGCCGAAACGCGCGGCCTGCCACGCTCGCAGAGCTCCCTGACCACGAGCCACCCGTGCCTGCCCTGCCAAACGGGTCCGCTGCCGCGTTGAATGCGCGCGCTGTCGCAGAAAACATGCACGCTGTTATGGCGACGCGTGCGCGACCGTTACCAAACGCAGGCCGAAGGCGAAGCCGCTGCGGTCGCGAAAGACGCCGCACCAGGAAGCCGCGCCGCTACGGCGCGCACAGCGTCATCGTCACCGACTGCGAGCCAGCCTGGAACGGCTCGAAGAGCAACGATCCCGGCCCGGTGAAGTTCATCGTGAACGGCGCGTTCGAACTCGCCGACCCCTGCGCGGCGGTCAGCACCACCCTGCCGTTGCCGGTGCCCGTGAGCCGCAGCGCACCCGACGGCACCAAATACGTCCCGCCCACCGTGAAGGTGGACACGGTGCCAGACACCAGCGTGCCGCCCTCCGCGGGTGGCGCCACGGGCGTGGGTGCGGTGCAGTTGCTCGCCGGTGGATTGCCCGCGGGCGGATTCTCGCTGGACGATGTGGGACTCTTCTCGCCGCACGCGACATAACACAGCATCAGCACGATCGACGCGGCGAGTCGGTATCTCATCGGTGCTTCTCGTAGTCCCATGGCTGCCTTGCGCTGGTAAACGTGGTGCGAGCGCGATCGGAACAGATCGGTCGAGGATCGGAACAACTGCAGTCGAGTTTGCGACGATCACCAGCACGTCCGTCAGCGGAAATCTTTCAAACAAAAGGTGTACGGGGGATCGACCTAGGTTATCCTGCCGTCGTGCCGTCGGCTCCCCGCCACGACGTGCCCGTACCGGGCTCGCATCTCGCGCAGTTTTTTGATTCCGTCGAATCGCAGGTCGGCGAAGTCAGCCGCTACATCGCCAACGGCCTCGCCGCCGGCGATCGCGTCGTCGTGGTCCTGCACGAACGCCGGTGGGACGCGGTCTCCAAACGTCTCCGCATGGCGGGACACGATCCGGACGACGCGCAGCAATCAGGCGCACTGATCGTACGTGAGACCGGGTCGATGCTGCGCCTGCTCACACGCCGCGGCCGCCCCGATCCCGAACTGTTCGACCAGCATGTCGGTCATCTGGTGCGCACCCTCGAACAGCGAGGAGCGCACCTGCGCATCTACGGCGAAATCGTGGACTACCTGGCCGTACGC
>CADEEX010000206.1 GCA_902826465.1 uncultured Acidobacteriota bacterium | reverse complement strand
CATCATCATGATGCTGATCGCACCGATGCTCGAACAGGGCGTTGCGATGAAGCTGCCGACGGCCAACAACGCCTCGGACAAGCCGCAGTCAGCCGACCAGACGATCGTCGCGATTGGCGCCAACAAGTCGATGTACGTCAACGCCAAGCAGGTCTCCGAGCAAGAACTCGGAACCCGGGTCCAGGAACTGATCGAGTCGAAGACCGAGAAGATCGTGATCATTCGAGCCGACCAGGACGTGGAATACGGAGCGGTGATGGCAGCGATGGACCAGCTTCGGCAGGTGGGCATCGAAGACATCGGCCTCATCACCGAGCGACCACCTGACGCGGCGGGAGGCAAGTAATGGCACACGCACATCATCACTACGGCGCCGACAAGGTCGTCACGGCGGAGGTCGCCACCGCCAACGCCGACATGAACGTCACGCCGCTCATCGACGTGCTGCTCGTGCTGCTGGTCATCTTCATGGCTACGCTGCCACTTGGACAGAAGGGCGTGGACATCAACATCCCGGCCGAGACCAAGACGGCACAGCAGCAGCAGGAGATCGACGTCAGCCAGATCATGGTCGAGTACACCGCCGACCACCACATCTCGGTCAATAAGCAGGATGTGACGATGGCGGAACTCGAAGGCCGGCTGACCACGATCTACGCCGACCGCAAGGACAAGACGATGTTCATTGCCGGTGCCGGGACGATCGCCTATAAGGAAATCATCGCGGTGATTGACGCCGCGAAGAGTGCGGGTGTCGAGAAGGTGGGCATCGTCACCGAAGGTATGCGTCGCGCGGGTGGCGTGCAGAGCAACTAGCTCTACCTAGACTGTCAAGACGACAAGGCCGCCTTCGGGCGGCCTTTTTGTTTTTCTTGCGCATGGTGCCGATTGAGTTTGTTCGACGCCACAACTTCGTAGTGACGAGCGCATGTCGTGACAAAAACGTCCAGAAAACACGGGGGAATTTTCGCGATTTCGCCCGAGGCTCGACTGTTACAATCGCTTGGCGTCACCGTAACGTTACGTATGCTGACTACGCTGACGGATATCAGTGATCTCGAACGGACGCCGCTCGGAACGTCCCCTCGTTTCACTCAGCACATTTCTGGAGCACATATGAGGCGTACCACTGCTTGGCTTGTCGTTATCCTCACGTTCTGTACGTTGGCGTTGCCCGTCGGCCGCGCGAATGCTCAGGGCGTGACTACCAGCGGTGTCGGTGGAACTGTCATCGATACGCAGGGTGGTGTTATGCCCGGCGCCACGGTCACCGCCGAGCACGAGCCATCGGGCACGACCTACGAGGCCACTACCCAGGGAGATGGTCGATTCTTCCTGCAGGGTATGCGCATCGGCGGACCATACAAGGTCACGGCAGTGCTGCCTGGCTTCCAGACAAAAGAAGTGGGCAACCTGTTTCTGACACTCGGCGTCATGCAGGACCTCAAGTTCGAGTTGGCTGTCGCCACGGTTTCTGAGACGGTCACGGTCGTCGGCGCGAGCAGCCCGATCTTCAGTTCGAGCCGCACTGGTGCCGCAACGTCCGTTGGCCGTCAGGAGATTGCGCTGCTGCCGACGCTCAACGTCCGCATCAACGACATCACCCGACTGGTTCCGCAGTCGAGCGGTTCGAACTTCGCCGGCGCTGACAACCGGATGAACAACATCACGGTTGACGGGTCGTCCTTCAACAACTCGTTCGGCCTTGGCGGCCAGCCTGGCGACCGTACTGGCGTTGCCCCGATTTCGCTCGAGGCGCTTGAACAGATTCAGGTGAATGTGGCGCCTTTTGACGTCCGGCAGGGGGCGTTCATTGGCGCCGGCATCAATTCCGTTACGCGCAGCGGCACCAACAAGATGACCGGCGCGTTCTATCACCGGTTTCGCAATCAGGAATGGGTCGGCACCGAGGCCAAGGGACAGGCCGTGGGCGTCGGCACCTTCGATTTCCGCAACACCGGCGGGTTCCTGGGTGGGCCCGTCATTCAGAACAAGTGGTTCGCGTTCGGCAACTACGAGGACCAGCTCGACAACCGCCCCCTCAACACGTTCCGATCGAACCCCGGTGGTCAACCGGTCGGTGGTCAGATTACGCGCGTCCTCGAGTCCGACATGTCGTCGCTGAGCAGCTATCTTGGCAGCAACTTCGATTACACAACGGGGCCATTCAACGATATCCCTGACGAAACCCCGGCCAAGCGTTTCCTGCTCCGCAACGACTACAACATCAACAACGACAACAAGGTGAGTTTTCGCTACACCCATCTGAACTCATTCACCGACGTCGGGATGTCTGGATCGACTTCGGCACTCGGTGGCCGTGCGACGAACAGCACCAACTTTCTCACCTTCCAGAACTCGAATTATCAAATCCTCGAAAACATTCGCTCGGGCATCGGCGAATGGAACTCGGTGATCAGCAACAGCATGTCGAACTCGTTCCAGGCCGGCTACTCATTCCAGGACGAGAGCCGTGCGTTCCGCACCGACAGTCGTTTCCCGCTCGTTGACGTCTTCGAAGGCGGCACGTCCTACACCTCGTTCGGCTTTGAGCCGTTCAGCGTCGACAACGCGCTCAGCTACAAGACGCTGCAGTTCCAGGACAATTTCACGAAGTACGGCAACCGCCACTCCCTGACGTTTGGTTTCTACGGCGAGAAATACCATTCGGACAACGTCTTCTTCGGCTGCTGTCCGCACGGCGCGTGGGCGTACAATTCCCTGTCCGATTTCTACGCCGACGCGAACGGCTTCCTGGCCAACCCCAATCGCACGACCACCAACGTCGCCGCACGCGGCTTTCAGGTCCGGTGGGCGAACATTCCAGGTCTCGAGAAACCCGAGCAGCCGCTCGATGTCTGGTATACCGCTGGCTACGTGCAGGACGAATGGCGGCCCGCCACAAACCTGACCGTGACCGGCGGCGTGCGCTTTGACATGTCGTCGTTCAAGAACACCGCCTATCAGAACGCTGCGGCCGATTCACTCACGTTTAGGGACGAGACCGGCTCGCCGATCCAATTCGACACGGGGTCGATGCCGGCTACCAAGGTACTGTGGTCGCCGCGTGTTGGTCTCAACTGGGATGTGTTCGGCGACCAGTCGACACAGGTGCGCGGTGGCACCGGTCTCTTCAGCGGGCGGCCAGCGTACGTGTGGATTTCGAACCAGATTGGCAACACGGGCGTGCTGATTGGTGAGATTCGCGACACGAACCCTGGCCCGACCTACCCCTTCAATCCAAATCCGGATCGTTACAAGCCGGCAGCGACGGGGCGGAACGCCGCCAGCTATCAGCTGAACGTCGTTGACCAGGACTTCAAGTTCCCGCAGGTGTGGCGCGGAAACGTCGCGGTCGACCGAATGCTGCCGCTCGGCATTATCGCGACCACGGAGCTGCTCTACGCGAAGGAGGTCAACGGCGTCTATTACTACGACGCCAACCTGCCGGCCGCGCAAGGAGCGTTCGCGGGCATTGACAATCGCCCGCGCTGGACCGGCACCGCCTGCGCGGCGGCGGGACAGGCAGGTGGCTGCGTGACGCGTGTCAACAACGACCCAGGTAATCAGGTTACGTCCAACTACGTGCTCACCAATACCAGCGCCGGCTCCTCGTGGAACTTCGCACAGTCGCTCTCGAGAAGCGCATTCGGCGGTTTCACCGTGCGTGGCGCCTATAGCTACGGAGTTTCGCGCACCGTATCTGATCCTGAGTCGACCGCAGCAACGAGCTTTGCTCGCAACAGCCAGTACGCCAACCCGAACGACCCTGGCGCGCAGACATCGCAGTGGTCGCCTGGCCATCGTGTCTTCGCCCTGGTCAACTACGTCAAGAACTGGTCAGGCTTCGGCACCACGTCAATCTCCAGTTTCTGGGAGGCGCGGCACAGCACGACCAGTTCATCGTCCCGTATGAGCTACGTGTTTGCTGGGGACATGAACGGCGACACCATCCAGGCGAACGATCTGATCTACATCCCGAAGGATCAGTCAGAAATGAACTTCTCGGCGTTCACGGTCGGCGCGCGCACCTTCACCCCTGCCGAACAGGCTGCTGCGTTCGATGCCTACATCAATCAGGATGCGTACCTGAGCAAGAACCGCGGCAAGTACGCCGAGCGCAATGGCGCGGTGATGCCCATGTTCCGCAGCCTCGACCTGTCAATCATGCAGGACCTGTTCAAGAACGTTCGCGGATCGAAGAACGGGTTCCAGCTCCGCTTCGATATTCTGAACTTCGGCAACCTTCTCAACAGCAACTGGGGTGTGGCTCAGCGTCCAATCGCCGCCATTAACACCAATCAGCAACTGCAAATCCTCACCAACCCCGGCGTCGACGCGCAGGGCCGCGCCACCTACCGGCTGGCCACGGTAAACAACGAACTGATCGCCAAGACGTTCCAGTCGTCGGCGACGACGTCCGACGTCTACCAGTTCATGATCAGCCTGCGCTATTCGTTTAACTGAGGAACGACGGCGGCGTCACCGCCGTTCAGCATGACGAGGAGGCCTGGGCGAGTTGATCGTCCAGGCCTTTTTCCTTGAAGCACGGCTCAACGGCGACAGTCTGCTCGCTTGCGAAGCGCCGTCTGAGGCCGGTGTGTCCTGGCGAGAGCGCCTGCGCGGTGAAGCCGTCCACGCGATGGGCTGAGGCGCTCCGCGTGGCTGATGGGTCTGGGGTGGTACAACAGAAGGGGCCGCCGGACGAATCCGGCGGCCCCCTCCAAAGCGCCCTCCCTGTTGGGGAAGGGTGATGACTAGCTGCGGCCTGTCGCTGCCTTGCGGAGCTCGTTGGCCTTGTCGCCGAGCACGGTCGCTTCTTTGATGAGCGCCTGCTGCTTGGCGGGATCCTTCTCGAGGTTGGCCTGCAAACGCAGGAGCAGCCCCTTGAAGGTGATGGCTTCCACGAAGTCAGACTTCATGCTGATCGCCTTGTCGACCGCCTCGAGCCCCTTGCCCACGAAGTCCTTCTTCTGGGCTTCGGTGAGCGACGCGTCGCCGCGGGTTTCGTCCCAGTAGTAGGCGGCGATGGTCTGGAAGGCATCCGGGTTGTTCGGTTCGGCCTTGGCGCGTGCTTCAAGCGCCTCGATCGTCTTGTCGAACTGTCCCTGGCGATTATAGAAGCCGGCCAGAGTCATGTAGACAGCAGGATCGCTCGGCTTGGCGTTGCGGGCGTTGAGGAGGACTTTTTCTGCCTCGGCGTACTCCGCGGCGTCTTCGTAGAGCTTGGCGAGCACGAAGTAGTTCGAGGGTTCGCCAGGCTCCATCTGGATCATCCTCTGGACGATCGGTTCGGCTTTGGCCGGGTCGTTGAGCTTGTCCGGACCGTACGCGGCCTGGAGATACTCGAACGACCGTGTGACCAGCTGCTTGTCAGTCGGTAGTTCCGACCCGGCGAGCTTGTCGGCGCACATCTGGTAGTTGGCAACGGCCTTTTCGAGGAGCGCGTCGTTTGCCGGGTCGCCTCTCTTGCTGATCTTGAACTGGTTGTCGTAGCTGTTGCCGAGGTAAAAATGAGCCTGACTGAGGTTGGGATCGCTCGCAAGCGCTTCCTCATACAGGTCCGCTGCCTTCTTGTAGTCTTGAGCTTGATAGGCCGTATTGGCGGCCTTGAAACTTCTTTTTGCCGCGACTACGCCGACTTGCGAGCACGCGACCGACGCCGATAGAGCCAGCACCGCCGACAGTGCGAGCGGCGTACCCGAAAAAGCACGCATTGAGCCCCCTTTTATGGCCGAGAATTCAGCTGTCCGACCGGTTCCGCTGGACGAGGAAGATTGCCGTGGCCGAAACCGGGCCAGTATAGTGAAGCGAAAAAACTCAAGTCAATACAGGGCTTAGACACCGGATTCGATGATTCGCTTCGAGGATTTGCTGGAAAAAGTCAGGGCCTACAGCCCGGACGCCGACGTTGAGCTGCTCAGGAAGGCCTATGTCTTCTCGGCGTTCGAGCACAAGGGACAGGTACGTCACTCGGGCGAGCCCTATTTGATTCATCCCCTGGCCGTGGCCGATCTCATGGCCGACATGAAGCTGGACGTGGTGGCCATCGCTTCTGGGCTCCTTCACGACGTCGTCGAAGACACGTTGACCACGATTGAGCGCATCAGGGAGCTGTTTGGCCCAGAGGTCGCGCACGTGGTGGAAGGGGTCACCAAGATCAGCGCCATCACCTTTTCTTCGAGCGAGGAGCGCCAGGCCGAAAATTTCAGAAAAATGCTGCTGGCGATGGTCGATGACATTCGCGTCATCCTCGTCAAGCTCGCCGACCGCCTTCACAACATGCGCACACTCAGCCATTTGCCTGAGGAGAAGCGCACGGCCATCGCCCAGGAGACCCGCGACATCTACGCCCCGATCGCCAACCGGCTGGGGATGAGCAAGGTCAAGAACGAACTCGAGGAGCTGTCGTTCCGCTACCTGGAACCGCAGGCGTTCGAGTCGCTGCGCGCCCGCGTCGACGCGCGGCGCCGGGCCACCGAGGGATTGATCGAACAGCTCAAGACGCGAATCCTGGCGACACTCGGCGAAGCTTCGATCCCGGTCATCGAGATCGACGGGCGCATCAAGCGCCTGTGGAGCATCAGCCAGAAGTTGCGCAAGCAGCGGATCGAGCTCGATCAGGTCTACGACTTCATCGCCCTTCGGGTCATCACCTACAGCGTGAAGGACTGCTACGCTGCGCTCGGCATCATTCACCAGACGTGGTCGCCCGTGCCTGGGCGGATCAAAGACTTCATCGCGATGCCGCGCCCAAACGGCTATCAGTCGCTCCACACCTCCGTCATCAGCGAACATGGCATGCCGTTCGAAGTGCAGATCCGCACGCTCGAGATGCATCGCATGGCCGAGGAAGGAGTCGCGGCGCACTGGAAATACAAGGAGGGGCGCGTCGGCCACCAGAAGGACGAGCGCTATTTCCAGTGGATGCGTCAGCTGCTCGAGTACCAGCAGGAGGTGCGGGATCCACGCGAGTTCATCCAGAACCTGAAGGTCGAGCTCTATCCAGAAGAGGTCTACGCGTTCACGCCGAAAGGGCAAGTCAAGGCGTTTCCGCGGGGCGCGACACCGGTCGACTTTGCGGACGCGATTCATACCGACGTCGGGCATCACTGCGTTGGTGCCCGCGTCAACGGCAAGATGGTTCCGCTCAGAACGCGCCTCAAGAACGGCGACATCGTCGAGATCGTCACGCAGAGTGGACACAAGCCGAGCCGAGACTGGCTGAACTTCGTGGTCACCTCGCATGCACGCTACAAGATCAAGCACCTGATTCGCCTCGAGGAGCGCACCCGTGCGCTCGACCTTGGCCGCAAGGTCTTCGACAAGGAGCTGCGCCGTTACGACGTCAGCCAGAAGGGGCTATTCGAGACCGAGGCCTTCGCCAAGGCGCTCATCGATGCCGGCGTCAGGACCGCGGACGATCTGTTTGCGCTGATTGGCTACGGGACGCTCTCCGCCAGGCAGCTTCTTGGCAAGCTTGTGC
>CADEEX010000205.1 GCA_902826465.1 uncultured Acidobacteriota bacterium | reverse complement strand
AAGGAACTGTTCGGCATCGCCGCCACGCGCACCTCGAAGTTGCTCGAGCTGGCGGTGCAACTGGAGCGATGGGACGAACGGCGCGAGTACGACAGGCTGGGCATCGACGACGCGTTCCTCGAGGTGCTGGGCATTCCACTGCCTCTCATCAGGATGCCGGTCGCGCCGGCTCGCAATATCGCGATTCTTGTCGAGGTCGCGGCGCGCAATCAGCTGCTGCGCGCCAGGGGCTATCATGCCGCACGCCTGCTGGCGCGCCGGCTCGACGAAACGCTGCAGCGCACGGCGACATCCGCCCACGACGACGAAACCGCTGAGGACGACGCCCCATGAAGGTGAAGCGTTCACGCAAGGCACTGGCGCAACTGGGCGCTGCGTCTGGCGGCCGCCCGTTCATCATTCTCACCGGCCTGTCTGGCTCTGGAAAATCACAGGCGGTGCGGGCGCTCGAAGATCTTGGCTACTTCTGCGTCGACAACCTGCCGACCACGCTGATTCCGACACTGGCGCGGCTGGCCGCCCGAACCGACGATATCGAGAAGGTCGCGATCGTCGTCGACGTACGCGAGCGGAACCTGCTGTCGTCGTTCCCTAAGGTGTTTCGTCGTCTGAAGACGATGAAGGGGATCACTCCGATCCTGATCTTCCTGGAGGCCACAAACGCCGCCCTGGTCCGTCGCTTCAGCGAAACGCGGCGGCCACATCCGCTGGCTGCGGGTCGATCGGTGAGCGAAGGTATCCGCGACGAGCGAAGCCGGCTCGGCGTCATTCGCGAGCTGGCCGATGAAATTCTCGACACATCCGATCTCACGGTGCACGAGCTCCGCCGATTCTTCATGAGCCTGTCGCGCGACCGCGCGCAGACCAGCCTGGTCGTCACAATCCTCAGCTTCGGGTTCAAACAGGGCGTGCCCGTCGATGCCGACATCATGTTCGACGCGCGCTGCCTGCCCAACCCGCACTTCGTGCCGACACTGAGGAAACGGACCGGGCGCGATCAGGCGGTGGTGGCCTTCATGGAACGCGACGCGTCAACGAAGCAGTTCATCCAGCGCCTCGAGGAGTACGTGTCGTTTGTGGTGCCGTTCTACGTCGCGGAAGGGAAGAGTTATCTGACCATCGCGATCGGCTGCACCGGCGGACGCCATCGCTCAGTCATGATTGCCGAGCGCCTGGGACGGACACTCGCCCACACACCCGGTACCCAGGTGCGCGTGCGGCATCGTGATATCAGGAAGGCCTCGAAATGATCGGCGTCGTCGTCATCACGCACGGCCAACTGGCCAATGAGCTGGTGAACGCCGCCGAGATGATCGTCGGCGATCTGCCGCGGTTTACCGCGGTGTCGATTGGCTGGCACGATGAGGTCAATGATGCGCGCGAGGACATCGCGCAGGCGATCGAGCGAGTGCAGGGCGATTCCGGCGTGCTGCTCCTGACCGACATGTTCGGTGGCACGCCGTCCAACCTTGGCATGACCTTTCTCGACAAGCAGCGCATCGAAGTCATCACCGGCGTCAACCTGCCGATGTTGATCAAGGTGGCCTCGATCAGGCAGTCGTCAGATTTGCTCGCGGTGGCCAGGGAAATCCGTGACGATGGGCGCAGCGCCATCTGGGTGGCGTCGGATCTGCTGCAGACGGAGAAGAGCTGAGATGGTGGCACGGTCGGTGGTCGTCGTGAACGAACTCGGCATGCATGCACGTGCCGCGGCGAAATTCGTGCACCTGGCCAACTGCTTCACCTCGAAGGTCGGTGTCTCGAGGCATGGCCGTGAGATGGACGGGAAGAGCATCATGGGCCTGCTGCTGCTCGCCGCCGCCCGTGGCACGACGATCTCGATTTCAGCCGATGGCTCAGACGAACAGGCCGCAGTCGATGCGCTGGTGCTGCTCGTTGCCGAAGGATTCGGTGAGGACGCGTGCAACGTCTGAAGGGCATTGGCGTGTCGCCCGGCGTTGTTCACGGACGCGCGGTCATTCTGATTCAGCGGGCGCAGGTCCTGCGGTATCGCATCGCTGAACCGCGTCTCGAGCACGAACTCGAACGGCTCGAACGGAGTCGACTCCGTTCCAGGCAGCAATTGCGCGACATTCGGGCACGCGTCGAACGGCGGCGTGGACCAGAGCTCGCGGCACTCTTCGACGCGCAGCTGTTGATGCTCGACGACCCGATGCTCATGCCACAGGCGGAGGCGCTGGTTCGCAGTCAGCTGGTCAACTCCGAGTGGGCGCTGCAGCAGGTCTTCGAGGAGTTTGGCGCGATCTTCGACGAAGTGGCCGACCCCTATCTGCGTGAGCGCAAGGGCGACGTCGCCGACCTGGTGGGCCGGCTGCGAATGAACCTGAGGGAGGGCGTGTCGACGACGCGCGATCTGCTGCAGGCCATCGAGGAATCCTCGGTGCTCATCGCCGACGAACTGACGCCGTCGCTGGCCGCACAGGTCGACTGGACCAAGGTGCGCGGATTTGCCACCGACGCCGGCAGTCGCACCTACCACACGGCCATTCTGGCGCGATCGCTCGAGGTGCCCGCGGTCGTGGGGCTGCACGAGGCGAGCCGCGGAGTCCGCCCAGGACAAGTGGTCGTCATCGATGGATCGAACGAAGAGATCATCATCGAACCGGATGAGGCAATGCTGACCCGTGTCGCTCGCCGATCCGACGATCATCGTCCTGCGATCACCGCCGAGTGCGACTCGCGGCGCTCGGCCGCCACCGCCGACGGCGTCGCCATTCGACTCGAAGCGAACATCGAGTTTCCGGACGATCTCGTCGCGGCGCGCTACGCTGGCGCCCAAGGCGTCGGTCTGTACCGCTCGGAGTTCCTGCTGATCGGCAGCCGCGGCACACCCACCGAAGAGCAGCAGTACGAGGTCTATCGACGGATGTTGGAAGAGATGGCGCCGTTGCCAGTGACCATCCGGACGTTTGACGTGGACGAAGACCAGTTGGCGCTCCGTTCAGCCGATCCAACGCTCGCGGGCAGCTGGATTGCGGAAGAAGAGCGGGGAAGCCGTCAGGGCCTGCGCGGTCTGCGACTCAGTTTGACGCGGCCGGCCCTGTTCAAGACGCAGATACGTGCCTTGCTCCGCGCCTCGAGACATGGCCGACTGCGCATCATGTTCCCGTTCGTGTCTGGCGTGGAACAGGTGCGGGAAGCACGACGCATCGTTGCCGAAACGGCGTCCGCTCTGATCAGCGAAGGTCAGGCGGTCGCCGACGTGCCCATCGGCGTGATGATCGAGATTCCGGCGGCCGCGTACACGGCGGATCTGCTCGCGCGCGAGGTCGATTTCTTCACCATCGGCACAAACGACCTGATCCAGTACTGCCTGGCCGTCGATCGTGCCGACGAGCGCGTGTCACTACTCTACGAGCCGCTGCACCCGGCCATCCTGCGCGTGATCCGCATGGTGCAGCGGGCGACCAGGCGCAGACACCTCCCGGTGTCGCTGTGCGGAGAGATGGCTTCTGATCCGGCCCTTCTGACACTGCTGGTGGGTCTGGGGCTGAGGGAGTTCAGCATGACGTCGGGAGCGATCGGCGTCGCTAAGCAGGTGCTGGCGGAGCACCGAAGCGATGCGCTCCGCGCCATGGCCCGGCGTATTCTGGGTTTATCGACAGTAGAAGAGATCGAGCGGGAGTTGGTGGCGGCCCTCGGACATCACGACGTCAGGCACTGATGAGCGCGAATTGCTGATCGCGGATCGCCGACGGCTGACGTCAGCAATCGACAATCAGCAATCGGCAATTTCCACTTAGAACGGGATATCGTCGTCCGTGAGCGGCTCGGACATGTCTGGCCCAGGAGCGTGACCGCCGATATCGCCGCCGCGATCCATCCCACCGCCGCCACGAGCGCCGCCACCACCACCCCCACCAAGCAACACCACCTTGTCACCCCGAATCTCGGTGGTGTAGCGCTTGTTGCCGTCTTTGTCGTCCCACTGCCGTGTCTGCAGTCGACCTTCGATGTAGATCTGCTTGCCCTTGGTCAGATACTCGGCCAACGACTCTGCCGACTTTCCCCAGAGCACCACGCGGTGCCATTCCGTCTTCTCCTGGCGCTGTCCCGACTTGTCATTCCAGACCTCGGTGGTCGCCATGTTCAGGGTCGCCACCGCGGCACCGCCTGGCGTATAGCGAAGCTCGGCGTCGCGCCCGAGGTTACCGACCAGAATGACTTTGTTTACGCTGCCCATAGGGTGTGTCGTCTCTCGAAAGCGGACTTACGGTTTAGGGGTCGTCGACAGCTGCTGCTGCGCGATTGTTGCCGCAACGGTGTCGGGGTAGGTCTTGATGACGAACTCAAAGGCCTCGCGGGCCTTGTCTGCCTGGCGAAGTGTCTTATACGCGCGTCCCACGTTCGTGTAGGAGTCGGCGGCGAAGCTGCTCTTTGGATAGTTCTTGATGACCGTGTTGTAGGCCTCGATCGCCTTGTCGTACTTGCCCTGCTGCAGGTACGACGCACCAACGTGATACTGCGCGTAGTCGGCTTGAGGCGACTGCGGAAAATTCTTGATGTAGTTGTCGAGACCAAGAATCGCGAGGTCGTACTGGCCGCCGTAGTAGTCGGCCATCGCGCCATCCAGGAGCTTCTGCGGCGACGCGCCGATGCCGGCGCCGGTGGGCGACGCCGCTGCCGAATCGCCGGTTGCGCCGCCACCAAGATCGGATTCCTGGCCAAACGGCCGCGAGACGTTCAAGGACGCGACTGACTGCCGGAGCGCATCGAGTTCCTGGCTGATCGAGCCGACGCGCACGTTGTTGTCATCGACCTTCTCGCGCAGGATGCGCAGGTCGCCTGAGACGTTGTCGATCACGAGCTTCTGATCGGCAAAGGCCTTCCGCGACACCTCGGTCTGCTGATCGAGGCGCTGGTTCACCGCCTTGAGCGACTCGTTGAGCGCCGCAATCAGATTCTGCAGTTGTTGCGACTGCTCCTGAAGAATCCGCAAGTCGGCCATCATCTGGCGCTGCTCTTTGTCAGCGGCCATCGCAGGCGACGCAGTGGCGAGTGCGATGGCGAGGAGCGTCGTCGGAATTCTGATCGTCATGATCCTCACTTAGCCGTGATCACGAAGTGCGCGCGGCGATTCTTCGAAAACGCCCCCTCTTCGTGGCCTGGGTCAAACGGAAATTCCTTCCCGTAGCTCACCGTCCGAAGCCGATCGGCAGCCAGGCCGAGGGAGACGAGATAGGCGCGCGCCGCGAGCGCACGCCGTTCGCCCAACGCCAGATTGTACTCGGCGCTTCCTCGTTCGTCGCAATGACCTTCGATCGTGACCGACCATGCCGGATAGCGCTTCAGCGTGGCCGCGCTCTGGTCGAGGATGGCCTGCGCCTCTGGAGAGATATCGGAACTGTCGAGCGCAAAAAATACCGGTTTCAACGGCGATGTCCGATTCAGGTCGTCGAGGGACGCCGAAGAGATATCGTCACTCGTCACCGGCTCGGGCGGCACGATCACCGCCTCGGCGAGGGGCTCAGGTGGCGCGGCGGGACGAGCCCCACTGTTGGCGGCTCCGTTGCCACTGCCCGGCGTCGACGACGGCGGCGGGGGAGGCGTGGGTCGGGTAATTGGTGGATTCGCCTTGCCGCAGGCGCCTACCGCCAGCGCCACCAGCAGGGCGCCGCCCCACGCGGCGAGTCGGTCAGTCCGTCGGGTTGCCATTCGTCTCTCCCTCACTTCGACCAGTCCGGCTGGCCGTTGTTCCCGCTCCGCGTCAGCTGCTTCAAATCGCGCCCGTCTCGCGCTACCGAGAAGATCTGTGCCCGCCCCGCCCGGGTCGACATGAAGGCGAGATGGCGACCATTCGGTGCAAACGCCGGGCTCTCGTTCGTGCCCTCGCCGAATGTCAACTGTCGAACCTGCCCACTTGCCAGTTCGAGAATGCGAATATCGAAGCCCGGGCCTGAGCGTGCGGCGAATGCGATCTCGTTGTACGGGGCCGGCGACCACGTCGGCCGATCGGCGTACGACTCGCGCGTAATCTGCCGGAGACCAAGGCCATCGGCGCCAACGACATACAGCTGCGGCGTTCCGGTGCGATCAGAAGTGAAGGCAATCTGGGTGCCCGACGGCGCCCATGTCGGTGTGATATCCGCCGAGGGATGATTGGTAATGCGGCGGACGTTCGACCCGTCGCGATTGGCCACGTAAATCTCGAAGTTGCCGTTGCCATCCCGGGTTGACGAGAACGCGACGCGGGTGCCGTCCGGCGACCATACCGGCGTCACACTCTGGGTCGGCCCCTTCGTGAGTTCCTCGAGCGTGCCCTGATAGAGGTTCGAGATGAAGATGTTCGGCGGACCGCGGCGATACGAGGTGTAGGCGATCGAACGACCATCGGGCGACCAGGTGGGCGTGATGTTCAGCGAGCGCTGCGTCGTCACGCGTCGCTGATTCTCACCGTCGTAGTCGGCGATGTAGATTTCCTTGACGCCGCGATTCTCGACCGTGCCGGTCATCCGCTCGCCATCGCGATCGGAGTTGAAGGTCAGCTTGGTCCGGGCCACGCCGCGCAGCGCGCGCTGCTGCTGGTGGATTTCGTCAGCGATCTGATGGGCGAAGAGACGCCGGTTGGCGACGGCCCCTGTATATTCACGACCAAACGCCGACTGTCTGGACCGCACGTTGTAGAGCCGCGCCTCGACTTTGATGCCGGTGTCGGTCTTCTGCACAGTGCCGACGATCACGCCGTCGGCATTGATTTCGTTCCAGCGCTCGAAGGGAACGTCAGACACTGAGGCGCCTACGGGAATCGACGCGTAAATGTCCCGCGGAATCAGCGCGAACTCGTGCTCGAAATTCAGGTCGTCAAAGAGCACCCGTCCAATCGTGCGCGCCGCCTCCACGGTTTCGGCGTCGGTCGACAACGCAATGAAGTCGGGGACGGCAAACCTCGGAGGGGCGCCGTTCGCATCGCCGCTGATGGTGGTACTGATTTCGGGCGGTTGGGTCTGGGGCTGTTGCGCTACGACGCGCGGCATCGCCACCACAGCCAGCGCCATAGCGCCCGCCATGAGCAGCACCGGCAGCATGAAGGGAGCGCACTGAACGGGCGCTGAAGCGTCGGGTGTTTGCGTCATCGTTTGTATTCAAACGTCAGGTGCACAGGCAAGGTGGGATAGTTGAACGCCGCTGGAAGCGCGGGCAACCGCGTACTGATCACAGCGCGCTGTGCGCGCAGGTCCAGTACCGGATCCCCACTCGATCGCTCGACACTCGTATCACCGATCGTACCATCCCGCTGGATTGTGTACTTCACAATCACGATAGCCGTGGCCGGGGCCCGCGAATCCCAGCCGCTGCGAATGCGGTCGACCATCAAACTGATGTACTCGGGACAGCAGAAGTCGCCGACGATGTCGAGCTTGGCGCCCGCGCCACTGCCGCTGCTGGTGGACAGTCCGAATCCCTGGCCTCGAGCGCCCGTTTCCGCGACCGCGTTGCCTTCGCGCGTCTCTTCACCCCGCGTCGGTGTCCG
>CADEEX010000204.1 GCA_902826465.1 uncultured Acidobacteriota bacterium | reverse complement strand
CGGAAACGCGGCGCGAGCAGAAGCTCGATGGCCGCGGCCGCGTGCAGCAGGAATCGGTGAAGGTGTACGAGAGCTATCCGGGGCTGCCAGGCGAAGGGCGCTGGGAGCGGCTGATCGCGGAGAACGGTCGGCCGCGCGCAGCGGCCGATCTCGAGAAGGAGATGCGCCAGCGTCAGAAGAAGGCGGAAGCGCTGGTCCGCGAGAGCACGGAGCAACCGGCGAAGCAGCAGGCGCGCCAGCAGCGCGACTACGCCGAGCAGCGCCGCGAGTTCGACGCCGTGCTCGACGATCTGTTTCTGGTCTACGACATCCGCATGGAGCGCCGCGAGTCGATCAACGGGCACGACACGATCGTGTTCTTCCTGTCGCCGCGGCCCAATGCCAAGCCGCGCACGCGCGAAGGGCGCCAGATGCGGACGTTCACCGTGCGCGCCTGGGTGAGCGAGGCCGAGAAGGAATTGGTGCGCATCGACGCCGAGGCGATCGACACCCTGTCGATGGGCTTCGGCCTGCTGGCGCGACTGCACAAAGGGGCGAAGCTGTCGTTCGTGCGGACGAAGGTGAACGACGAAGTGTGGCTGCCGTCGCGGGTGAGTTACAGCGGTAGCGCGCGCGTCGGTCTGGTCGCCGTGCTGCGGCGCAGCGGCGGGTCGGAATTTTCAGGCTACCGGAAGTTCTCGGTCGACACGTCAACGACGTACCAGTCGGCGACACCGTAGCGCGACTACCATATCTTCCATGGATGTCATGTCCGCGGTGGTCACGCTCTTCCTGGTGATGGACCCGCTCGGCAACGTCCCGCTGTTCCTCTCCATCCTCAAGACGGTCGAACCGCACCGGCGCCGGCTGGTCCTGGTTCGCGAAATCGGCTTTGCCTACATCGTCCTCATCGTCTTTCTTCTCGCGGGGAAGGGGCTGCTCCGGTTTCTCGGCCTGCAGCCTGAGGCCATCAGCATCGCCGGTGGCATCGTGCTGTTCCTCATCGCGTTGCGCATGATTTTCCCGAGCCATGGCTCGGTGTCGGGCGAACCGCTGAGCGGCGAGCCGTTCGTCGTGCCGCTGGCCATTCCGCTCGTCGCCGGTCCGTCAACGCTCGCCACGCTGTTGTTGCTGCAGAGCGCGCCCACGTCTACGCCGGCGTCATTGGTGGTCGCGGTGACCATCGCGTGGGTCATCACCGCTGCGATCTTGCTGTCGTCCACTTTTATGTACCGCATCCTCGGCGAGCGAGGACTGATCGCCATGGAACGCCTGATGGGGATGCTGCTGGTGATGGTGGCGGTGCAGATGCTGCTGAACGGCTTCAAGAGTTCGCTGACGCTGCCATAGGGGAACGGGGGCAGTCAGTTTCTGGCGTCACGACGGCGAATAAGCTGTAAGTGACAAATGTCGCAAATTGTCGCAGGGGTCGCAGATGGCGTCGACGTTTGCTACTGTCGGGGGTCTATGACTAAGAAGAAGGATGCCGCCCTGTCGGCAGCCACAGAACAGAAGATTGAAGACTTCGCAGAAGACCTTGGCAAACTGCTTGGTCACGCCCAGAACAAGGCGGAAGGCTGGCTCGGTCAGCGCAAGCAGATTGTCGACTATCTCGAAGGGATTCGTAATACCGCGTCGGGCCTGCTCGATCAGCTAGGCCATGTCTCCGGCACTGCCGCCGGCAAGGCGACGCGCGCCTACCGCCAGACCGCGAAGACTCAGCCTGAGGAGGTGGTCGCCAAGGCAAAGAAGGCGACCCGCGAGCTATCGGCCGAGGCCCGTGCCTCGATCGCGGCGGCGCAGAAGAAGCGCTGGGCCAAGTGGCGCAAGGAACGCGGCTAGCGGTCACCGTCCCCAGACCGCGAACGGAGCATGCAATGAGGTTGAAGTTCGCGGGTTGCATCGCCATCGCTGCCACTCTGGCGTCAGTCGCCGGAGTGGTGGCGCAAGGTCGGGCACCGAAGCCGACGCTCGCTGTGGTGTCGCCGGGCGACTGTGTGGCCTTAGCGGGACGCACCTTCGAGAACGGCACCTCAATCATCGACGCCTCACTTATCACGTCCGGTTCGATCCCCATATCAGAGACCGCCATCGCGCGGAACCTGCCCCCCTTCTGCCGCGTGCAGGGCATCAGCAGGCCTTCGGCCGACTCGGACATCCGGTTCGAGGTGTGGTTACCGCAGCCATCCGCGTGGAACCGAAAGTTCATGTCCACGGGGGAAGGTGGCTTTGCCGGACAGTTGAACTACCAGCGGAACGGCAACGACGCTGCGATGGACGAACAGCTCCGGCGCGGTTACGCGACCGCATCCACAGACACCGGGCATCGTTCCTCCGATCAATGGTGGGCGATTGGGCATCCGGAGAAGGCGGCCGACTATCTCTATCGCGCCAAACATGTCACGACCGTGGCGGCCAAGGCGATCATCGCGACTTATTACGGCCAGCCGCCCGCGCATTCCTATTTCAATTCGTGCTCGAACGGCGGCCGCCAGGGGCTGATCGAGGCGCAGCGGTACCCGGACGACTTCGACGGGCTGATCATCGGTGCGCCCTGGAATTTCCAGTCGCACTCGAACGCCGGTTTTGTATGGGACGCGCAGGTGCTGGCCGCTCCAGGTGCGGCGATTCCTGCCGAGAAGCTCCCGATGATTACGGCTGCCGCCGTGGCTGCGTGCGACACGCACGACGGCCTGGCCGACGGCGTGATCGCCGACCCGACACGTTGCACCTTCGATCCGAAGATGCTCACCTGCACAAGCGCGAATGACAGCCGTTGCCTGACGCCGCCGCAAGTGTCGGCGCTGCAGAAGATCTACGACGGTCCGAAGAATCCGCGGACCGGCGAGTCGATCTTTCCAGGGTTCGCGCGAGGTTCAGAGACGGGCTGGACCGGGATGGTGAGGCCCACGACGGCCGCGTCCGGGCTTCTCGTCTATTTCTCGAACATCGTCTATCGGAACCCCACCTGGGATCTGCGCTCGTTCAACTTCGACAGCGACCTGGCGCACGCTGACCAGACGATTGGGCAGCTGGGGAATGCGACCTCGACCGACTACGCCGCGGCGATTCGGCGCGGCGTGAAGATCATCCAGTATCACGGCTGGAACGATCAGACGCTGCAGCCGGACTACAGCCCTCAGTACTACGAGCAGTTAGTGGCGGCGAACGGCGGGCTCGAACAGACGCAGGCGTTCTACCGGCTGTTCATGGTGCCGGGTCTAGCGCATTGCAGTGGTGGTATCGGCGCGTCAAACTTCGGTGGCGTGGGCCAGCAGCTGCCGCCGGTGCGCGATGCGGCGCACGACCTGCAGATAGCGCTCGAGCAGTGGGTGGAACGCGGTTCGGCGCCGGCGCAGTTCATCGGGACCAAGTTCACCGACAACGAGCCCACCACAAGGACGGTGCAGTACACGCGTCCGGTTTGTCTGTATCCGACCGTGCCGCGCTACAAGGGGACGGGCAATCCGAACGACGCGGCGAGTTTCGCGTGCGTCCGATAAGGGGCGGGCCCCGGTATCACTCGGCCCGCAGCGCCGATGTCGGATGGAGACGCGCCGCACGCCACGCCGGCCCGAGTGACGCCAGCACCGAGACCGCGCCCATCACGCCCACGATGGCAGCGATCGTGGCGACGTCGCCTGAGACCGACGACTGCACCACGACGCTCCTGAGCACGACCCCCACCCCGTAGATACCGGCGACGCCCAGTGGAATGCCGATGCCCAGTTGGCCCAGCGTTCGCCTGAGCACCAGCCACAACACTCGATGGGGCTGGGCGCCAAGCGCCATCCGGATCCCGATCTCCTGCGTCCGCTGACTGACGGAGTAGGCGGTGACGGCGTAGAGACCGACGGCCGACAACACCAGCGCGATGCCTGCAAACAGCGTGAACAGGAACCCGAACGTCTCGAGGTCCCACCGATTGCGGCGCATCACCTCCTCCATCGTCTGCACCTCGAATAGCGGCAGGTCGGGTTCCACCGCCTGCATCACTTCACGGGCACTGGCGACCACGGCTGCAGTAGAAGCGGCGCTTCGCACAATCAACACGGCGGCCCGATCGGCAGCGGCGCGATACGGGAGATACGCGACCGGATCCGGCTCGGGATCGCGCGCCCCGCGCTGACGCACATCGGGCACGATGCCGACGATGGTGCTCCAGCCGGGATCGGCTGTGGACGCCGTGACCGGCTGGTTCACTGAGAGCCTGATGCTCTGGCCGACCGGATCCTGTCCTGGAAAGTGCAGGTTCGCGAATCGCTGATTGATGACGGCCGCGCCGTGGCCGGCGGTGCCGTCGGACCTGGCCAGCGCCCGCCCTCGCAGGAGCGGAAGGCCGAGCGTGTCGAAGTAGTGATCGCCGACCGTCAACAGCGTCACCATCGGCTTCGCGACGTCGGCCGCCTGCTCGCGCCCGGCAATCGTCAAGCCGCGCTGCGTGCCGCCGCCTTGTGGCACGGCGCTCGCCAGCGTGCTGGCCTGAATCGACGGGAGGCTCGCGAGGCGGTCTTCGAACTGCTGATACACCAACGCGCGTGGTGCGGGCTCGGGATACTTGGTGAGGGGCAGATACAGGCGCATCGTGATCAGCCGCGCCGTATCGATGCCGACGGGCCGGGCCGACACCGCCAGCACGCTGCGAATCATGAAGCCGGCGCCGCCGAGCAGCACCAGCGTGAGCACGAGTTCGATCACCATCAGCGCCGCCGTCCATCGGCGCGCGCGCACACCGGCACTGCCGCCGCGTCCGCCGTCCTTCATCAGTGCGTTGGTGTCCGCTTTCGACACATGGAGCGCTGGCGCCAGGCCCGCCAGTATCACGGTGATCAGGCAGACGGCCGCCATGAACGCGAAGACGATGGGGTCGAGTTCGAACACCATCCAGTACGGCTTGCCCACGTTCTGCGTGGCGCGGTCGAACCAGCGGATGAGCGCCACCGACATCACGGCTCCAGCGGCGGTGGCACAGGCCGCGATGATCAGACACTCGACCAGGAGCTGCCTGACGATGCGCCAGCGGCTGGCGCCGAGTGACGTGCGAATCGCGATCTCGCGCGTCCGTCGTGTGGAGCGCACGAGCAGCAGGTTGGCGACATTCGCGCACGCGATGAGCAGCACGAAGCCCACGGCTGTCATCAACGACAGAAACATCACCCGAATGGGTCCGCCATTCACCGCATCGTTGTAACGCCTCACCAGCGGTTTGACGTCCTTGTTCGTGGCGGGGAAGTCTTCGGACAGACGTTGCCCGATGGCCGCAAACTCGGCCTGCGCCGACGCCATGGTCGCACCGTCGGCCAGCCGGCCGATCACGCTGAAGTTGCGGAGATCGCGTCGAGGATCGAGGCTGTCTGGCGGCAGCTGGTGCAACGGCATCCACAGGTCGTCGGTGCCAGGGAATTGCATGCCCGGCGCCATGACGCCGACGATGGTGTAGGGCTTGCTGTTGATGCGGACCGTGCGTCCAAGCACCGCGGGATCGCCGCCGTAGCGCCGCTGCCAGGTGCCGTGCGCCAGCAGCGCCACGGGCGTCGCCTGCAGCACATCGTCGTCAGCGGTGAAGTCGCGGCCGATCGCGGCGCGTTCGCCGATCGCGCGGAACAGGCTGGCCGACACGTACGAGCCGCGAAGCTGTTCGGGCACGCGCGCTTCTTCGCTGACGTTGATCACGCTGCTCAGCGAGGCCGCGAGGTGGCTGACCGTCTGTGCCTGCTCGCGCCAGTCGCCGAACTCGGTGAACGACACGCCGAACTGTCGGCCTCTGACATCCGTGGTGCCGAACGACAGGATGCGTTCGGGCTCGTCGAACGGCAGGCCACGCAGCAGCACGGCGTTGACCAGCGTGAACACCGCCACGTTGACGCCGATGCCAAGGGCGAGGGCGGCAATCGCCGCCAGGGCAAACCAGCGGTCCTTCAACAGGAGCCGCACACCGACCCTGATGTCCTGCCGCATCGTTCGACCTCGCTCACTCTCGGCGGCCTTGACGGACCGCGCTGCGCGCTATGCCGGTGCCCGCGGTCTTAGAACCCGGATCCGTGCGAAAAGTTGCAGCAGTGTCTGTTTTGGCACATACAGGTGCCGCACCTCCGGTGGAACATCATGAGCATGTCGGTTGATACCACCACCCTTGAAGCCTTCATCGCCAGCAATCGAGCCGAGCTGCTGAGACGGTGTCGCGCCAAGGTGGGTCGCCCGGTCACGGCCGCCGCGACAGAGGCGGAAATCGAACGCGGTATATCGGCGTTCATCGGTCACCTCATCTCCGAGCTCAGCGGCGAGTCCAAGGGACCTCAGATCGGTGACAGCGCGATTCAGCACGGTGCCGACATGTTCCGGGAGGGAGCCACGATCGGGCAGGTGGTGCACGACTACGGGGCCATTTGCCAGTCGGTCACTGACCTGGCCGTGGAAACCCAGGCGCCGGTCACGGTGGCGGAGTTTCGCACCTTGAACCGCTGCCTCGACGACGCGATCGCCAGCGCAGTGTCGGAATATGCGCGCCATTCACAGCGTGACCTCGACAGCCTGCGTTCACTGAACCGGTCGTTGACGTTTCAGAACCTCGTCGAGGGGGCGCTTCTGGGGTTCGAAGCCATCCAGGCCGGCACCGTCGGGGTCGGCGGAACCACTGGCGAACTCGTGCGTCGGAGCCTGACCGCGCTGCGGGCGCTCTCCGCGGGTGAATTGCCACCGGCACCGGATCCGTAGGCGCCTCAGAGGGCCTGTGTCCAGGGCGGGCAGGGGCACGGTTGCCGGCAGCCGGATTCGTCATCGGCGCGCCGTTGCGCCGCCTGGAGGCCATCCATCTCGACGTACGCACTCGGGGCATCCGGCGTCGAGGCCCCGGCGAGATAGCGGTTATGGCCCTGAGGGGAATCGATGACCGACGCCAGCTTGATGCGGTGTCGACGGGTCCAGAGATGCAGGCATGTCACACGCGATAGACCTTCCGATCGTAGCCACGCAGTGGCGGCGGGTGTGTGCTGTCGAGCACACACCAGGGCCGCGATTGGAAGTATGGCGTTCAAGACAACGTCGCGCCGGGGTTGAAGCGACTCTTAGGGTCCGAATCCCAGTCTGAGGCCGGTCGTCAGGCGCACGTCGCTGCCGCCCGGATCGGTCAACGGCACAAGGAATCGCGCCTGCGCGTACAACGCAACGGTGGGCGAGAGGCGGAAGTCGGCGCCGCCCACCGCCTGCGCCGTGCCTGTGGCATTCGAGAACGTCGAGGCAAGCGATCCGCACGACGCGGCACGTGAGCAGCCGGTCGCGTCCGAGTGCGTCCGGCGCTGGTGCTGCAGCAGGCCCACGCCGCCGCCACCGGAGACGGCCACACGGCCGGCGTCACCGGTGAAGAGCATGTTGGCCTGGACGAATCTCTGCGTGCGCGCCGTGGTCTGTTCCAATCGACCGATCACGCCACCCGCCGTCGAAATGTTCTCTCTAACCGTCGTCTCTGAATGGTGCCACTCGCCGATGGCCACTTCGAAGAGCGCGTGCCGCGCCATGGTCA
>CADEEX010000203.1 GCA_902826465.1 uncultured Acidobacteriota bacterium | reverse complement strand
CGCAGGGGCTGTGGGAGCCCTACGACGCGGCCGCGGAGCAGGTGATTCTCGAAGACTTCAAGCGCCTGTGGGGCACCATTTTCCTCGACAACCTGTCGATCGAGACTCAGGACTACGTCTTCACCAACGGCGTGGTCGGGAAGCTCGTGGTCTACAACTTCGAGGAACGGCAGCGCGTGAAGAACGTCGAGTTCGTCGGGTCCAAGAAGGTGGAGCGCTCGAAGATCGACGAGAAACTCAAGGAGACGAACACCTCCATCAGGCTCGACACCTTCATCGATCCGGCCCTCATCAAGAAGATTGAAGGCATTGTTCGCGATCTCATGAAGGAGAAGGGCTTCCAGTCTGCGGAGGTGACGCACGAGATCAAGGAGGCTCCCGGCGGTCCGAAGCTCGTGAACGTCAGCTTCAACATGGCCGAAGGGCCGAAGGTGAAGATTGGCAGCATCGACTTCATCGGTAATCAGGCGTTCAGTGATAGCACCCTGCGCCGGAGGATGAAGGAGAACCGCGCCCAGTGGTGGCTGTCGTGGATTACCGGCCGCGGCACCTACCAGGAGACGAAGTTCGAAGAGGACGCCGAGCGCGTGATGGAGTACTACCGCGATCGCGGCTACATCCGCGCCCAGGTCGGCGAACCGCTGGTGCGCACCCTGCGCGACTCCGACGACAAGAAGACGCGGTACGTGGAGTTGCGCGTCCCCGTCACCGAGGGCAGTCGCTATCAGGTGGCCACCTTCAACGTGGCTGGCAACACGGTCGTAAAGAGCGAGGCGCTGACGCCGCTCTTCAAGTTGCAGCCGGGCGACTATTACAACCAGAAGGAAGTCCGCAAGGGATTCCAGAAGGCGCAGGAGATCTACGGGGCCGGCGGCTACATGGACTTTACCGGGTACCCCGACTACAAGTTCAGCGACGAGCCGAATCCGGCCGACCCGGTGACGCCGCCTTCGCTGGCGGCCGTCGACGCCGACCTGAAGGCCGCGCCTGCCAGCGTGAACGTGACGCTGCAGATTCAGGAAGGCAAGCAGTTCTTCATCAACCGCATCACCTTTACCGGCAACACGACCACACGCGACAACGTCATCCGCCGTGAGCTGCGCCTCTACGAGGGCAACGTCTTCAACACCGAGGCGCTGAAGTACAGCATCAAGCGCCTGAACCAGCTGGGTTACTTCAAGCCGCTCGAGGGACCTGGCAAAGACGTCAACATCGACAAGACGCCCGATGCCGACTCGAAGGTTGACGTCAAGATGCGTCTCGAGGAGCAGAACCGGAACCAGCTCACGTTCGGCGCCGGCGTCTCGCAGTTCGAGGGGTTCTTCGGGCAGTTGTCGTTCCAGACCGCCAACTTCCTCGGCCGTGGCGAGAGTCTGACGGTCTCACTCCAGGGCGGCCAGCGCGCACAGAACTACACGCTGGGGTTCTCCGAGCCATTTCTCTTCGACCGCAATATCACCGGCGGCTTGAACCTGTTCCGCAGCGACGTCCGCTATATCGGGCAGTTCACGCAACGCACGACCGGTGGCACCATGACGATGGGGTTCCCGGTGGGGCGCGGCTTTGGCCGCATGTTCACCAACTACAGCTACGAACGCGTCCGCGTCACGGAGGTCAGCACCGCCTACAACGATCCGGCGCTGCTGGCGAATAACCCGTTCCTGCGCGATTCACTGAACATCGGCCGTGGCGGGGAGCGGATCATCAGCCGGGTCAGTCCCAGCTACATCTACAACTCGGTGGATCAGCCGATCTTCCCGACGACCGGGCGCCGGTTGTCGCTGTCGAGTGATTTCGCTGTGCTCGGCGGCAACACCAACTTCATCAAGCCGTCGATTGAACTGGCGATGTTCCTGAAGCAGAACACGCGGATGTCGTTCGGCTTCCGCGGGCAGGTCGAGTACATCCGTGCCGTGATGGGCACGACCAACCTGCCGATTTTCCAGAAGCTGTTCCTCGGCGGCGAGTACAGCATCCGCGGCTACAACATCAGGACGATTGGTCCGTCCGACCTCAATACCGGTCTGGTCCTTGGCGGCAACAAGAGCGTACTGTTCAATGCCGAGCAGATCATCCACATTGCCGGCCCGGTGCGCCTGATTCTCTTCTACGATGCCGGTCAGGTCCGCGATGTCGGCGAGAGTTTCGCGCTGCAGGAAGACATCCGGCGCGTCATAAGGCCCGATACCCCGCTCATTTACGATCCCACCACCGGTATTCCGGTCACCAATCCCGGCGTACAACAAGTGATCGTCGTGGACGGGCAGCGCAGTGCGTTCAAGACGTCAACCGGCGCGGAAATCCGCTTCTTCATGCCGGTCCTCAACGTGCCGTTCCGACTGATTTTTGCGTATAACCCGCAGCGCGGCGGCGTGTTGACGAACCAGCTGATCCCGCAGAAGGCGTTCCAGTTCAGGTTCGCCGTCGGGACGACCTTCTGATACCATCGGACGATTCTCTCCCCACGAAAGGAACAGTTGTAATGAGAGGTCTTGTGATTGCCGCAACGTTCGGGATCGTCCTGAGCAATGCGGTGGCGTCTGCCCAGGCGACTCCTGGCCAGGCACCGACTCCGCCCCCACCGGCCCGTCCGGCCGCGCCGCCTGCGGCTCCGGCCGCCGCCGCTCCCGCGCCTCAGCCCGTGCCGTTTCTACAGGGAGCGAAGACCGGCTTCGTGAACCTGCAGGCGATCGCCGCCGCCACGGTTGACGGCCGCGCCGCCGCGTCCAAGGTAAACGCGCTGGCGCAGAAGAAACAGACCGAAGGTGCTGACAAGGCCAAGGCGCTGCAGACGAACCAGCAGAAACTGCAGACCGGCGGGAGCATCATGAGCGAGGCGGCACGCACGCAGCTCGAAAAGGAAATCGAGCGTCAGCAGGTGGAAGGCCAGCGGTTCGAACAGGACGCGCAGGCGGAACTGACCGAATTGCAGCAACAGCTGCAGCAGGAGTTCCAGGCGAAGCTGCTGCCGATTCTCGAGACCCTCTCGAAGGAGAAGGGGCTCCACGTCCTCTTCAGCACCGGCGATGCCGGCGTCATCTGGATCGATCAGGGGATCGATCTGACGCAGGAAGCGGTGAAGCGGATGGATGCGGCGAAGGCGCCCGCCAGGTAACAGTCGGATGGCCGCACAGGGACGCTCCCCGCGCCCCTGTGCGTGCTAGAAGTGCTGGACCTGGATCACGTAATTCACGGGTCCGGTCAAGTCTCCGGCGTCGAACACTCGCACACAAAGATTTCCCGCTCGATCCGATCGGCCCGTCAGCGTCGTGCCGAGCACCGCCTTGTCGTTCGCCAGCAGCACCTGGCAGATGCCCGTCGAGCTATTGAAGCTGCCCAATCCGATACCGACGATCGCGTCAGTCGGCGTCAGACTGCTGAGCACGGCAATCGTGTCGCCCGCGCGCGCCGTGACGAACGAATGTCGCTCGCCACCGTTGACGTTTAAGCTGCCCTGATAGGTGTCGAGGATTGGATCCGGATCGGGTGTGTCTGGCGTCGTCGTGGTGCCGCCGCATGCGCCAGCGGCGAGCGATAACACGAGGCTGCAAATCGTCAGTCGACTCATGCGTCTCCTTGGAACTTCGTTCCCTATTATGTAGGACGCCGCACCCCTTCTGATAGACTGAACTGCCGTGCTGATCAATATCCCGCGGGCCGTGGACGGTCTGCGATACCGATACCCTTCGCCACTGGTCGACGCAATTACCGAGCACGAACCCGGACGCCGGCTGGTCGCAATCAAGAACGTCACTGTCAACGAAGAGTTCTTTCAGGGGCATTTCCCAGGCGCGCCGATCATGCCCGCCGTGCTCACCCTTGAATCGTTGTCGCAGAGCGCCGCGATCCTCCTGCTCGAACGCGAGGGCGTGTCGGCGCGCACGCAGGTCGTCCTGCGCGGCATCAACGACGCCAAGTTCCGCAAGCAGGTCGTCCCCGGTCATCGCGTCAGGCTCGAGATCACACTGGGTCAACAGCGTCCGACGCTCGCGAAGGCGCAGGCCACGGCGTCGATCGGCGACGAGATCGTGGCCGAGTGTGAACTGCTGCTGGCGATCGTCGCGCCCAAGGTCGACATTCATCCAACAGCGATCGTTCATCCTGCGGCTCGGATTGGCGACGGCACCGCGATTGGTCCACACGCCGTAGTCGGCGCCCACGTCACCATCGGTCCAGGCTGTTCGATCGGCGCCTCCGCGGTGGTGGAAGGATGGACCGACATCGGTGAAGGCACCGAGATCTACCCGTTCGCGTCGGTGGGCCTGGCGCCGCAGGATCTGAAGTACCGCGGCGAACCGACGCGGCTCAGCATCGGCAAGCGCAACATCTTCCGCGAGTTCGTCACGATTCACCGCGGTACTGTCGGCGGTGGCGGCCTGACCAGCATCGGCGATCACAACCTGTTCATGGCCTACTCGCACGTCGCACACGACTGCCGGATCGGCGATCACACGCTGCTCGGACACATGGCGACACTCGGGGGCCATGTGACGCTGCAGGACTACGCGACGATCAGCGCTGGTTCCGGTGTGCACCAGTTCTGCCGTGTTGGCCGCCACGCCTTCATCGGCGGCTACTCGGTCATCACCAAGGACGCGTTGCCGTTTGCCCGCACGGTCGGCAGCCGTCCGGCGCGGATCTTCGGTATCAATGCCGTGGGCTTGACCAGGCGCGGCATCCCCTCCGACGTCATCGCCCGGCTGAAAAAATCGTTTCGCTACCTGCTGCAGTCGAAGCTCAATACGACCAGCGCCCTTCGGCAAATCGAGCGCGACAAGAACGTGGCGTGCGACGACGTCCAGTCGGTCGTCGAGTTCATTCGCAGTTCGAAGCGCGGTGTCATTCTTCGTCGAGCCAGTCGCCGCGCCGAAGAGCTGATCGCCGACGAGTAGGACCCGGACGCTGACGATGCGCCTGGGACTGATTGCGGGCAATGGCCGGTTTCCATTCCTGGTACTCGACGCCGCTCGTGCGGCCGGCCACGACATCACCATCATCGCGCTGAAGGAAGAGGCATTTCCCGAACTCGAAGTCGAGGCGGCGAAGCCGCCGGCGGCGACGCTGCATCGCGTGTCGCTCGGGCAGCTGGGCAAGTGGGTGAAAATCCTCCGCGACGCCGGTGCCACCACCGCGGTGATGGCCGGCCAGGTGAAGCACACCAAGCTGTTCTCCGACATCATTCCCGACCTGACCGCCATCGGCGTGCTGATGAAGCTCAAGGCCAAGAACACCGACGCGATCATTTCTGGCGTCGTCGATCTTCTCCGCGACAACGGTATCGAGATGATCGACTCGACGACGTTCCTGCAACCGTTGCTGGCGCGGGCGGGCGTGCTCACTCAGCGTGCCCCGTCGGCCGAAGAACAGGCCGACCTCGCTTTTGGCTACCGAATGGCTGACACCATCGCCGGACTCGACATTGGGCAGACGGTGGTCGTGAAGTCGAGAGCGGTGGTGGCCATCGAGGCCATGGAGGGCACCGATGCCGTCATCGCGCGGGCTGGCCAGCTCGCTGGCGCGGGCGTCACGGTCGTGAAGGTCGCCAAGCCAAAGCAGGACATGCGATTCGACGTGCCGGTCGTCGGCCTGCCGACGATTGACGCGATGGCCACTGCCGGCGCCACGGTGTTGTCGATCGCCGCCGGAAAGACGCTGGTCATTGACGGCGACGCCGTGTTTCGCGCCGCCGATGCCGTCGGCATTGCGATCGTCGGTCGCGACCGCGATGCGTAAGGGCCCATGGACGATTCACGACGTTCGCCAGGATCTGGAGTAGACCCGATGCCACTTCGCGTCGCTGTCGTCGGTGTCGGCCACCTCGGAAAACATCATGCGCGAATACTCGCGTCGCTGCCGGACGTCGAGCTCGTGGCGGTTGTCGATTCGAATCGGTCGCGCGCCGAGGAGATTGCCGCCGGCGTGGGCTCTACAGCGCTGTTCGACGCGGCTGACCTCGCTGGCAAGGTCGACGCCGTCAGCGTCGCCGTGCCGACCGAGTGGCATCTGGCGATCGCCAGGCCCCTGCTCCTCAGCGGCGTCCATGTGCTTGTCGAGAAGCCGATGGCCCGATCGCTCGACGAAGCTGATGCGATGATTGCAGCGGCGGAACAGGGCGGGGCCTTGCTGGCGGTGGGGCACACCGAGCGCTTCAATCCTGCCGTGGCCGCCGCGCGTCCGCTGCTGACCGACCCGCGCTTCATCGAAGTCCATCGGCTGGGCACATTTCCTGAGCGCAGCCTCGACATCGACGTCGTCTTCGACCTGATGATTCACGATATCGACGTGGTGTTGTCGCTGGTGAGCGCACCGGTCGAGTCGATCGAGGCGGTGGGTGTGCCGGTGCTCACCGGTCGTGTCGACATCGCGAACGTCAGAATCCGCTTCGCGAACGGTTGCATCGCCAATCTCACGGCGAGCCGTATCAGCCGCGACCGTGTTCGAAAGATCCGTTTCTTCCAGCAGGCGCAGCCGTCCGCGTACGTGTCAATCGACTATGCGGCACAGAAGGTGGAAGTCCTGGGCGTGGTGAGGGGCGTGGGGCCGCTCCCCGCGATCAAGGGCGGAGAGCTGCCGGTGACCAACGATGAGCCGCTCAAGCGGGAGCTGGTCGACTTCGTCGAAGCCATCCGCAACAACCGGCCGCCGACCGTTGACGGGCAGCAGGGCAGGCGGGCGCTGGCCCTGGCGCAGCAGATTGTCGATCGCATGACCACTGAAGCGCGCCCGCGCGCGTAGACCGCGGCGCCAGGAGAATCAGCGCGTCGTTGCGACGCGCGGTATGTCGACTATGTATGCAGATCTGAACGACTTCATCGCCGACCTCGACAAGCGCTCACTGCTGGCGCGGGTGCGCGAGAGCGTCAACCCCGACCTCGAGATCGCCGCCGTCACCGAGCAGGTGTGCAAGCGGCCCGATGGTGGTCCCGCCCTGCTCTTCGAGAAGCCGACCGGCTTCGACATGCCGGTCGCCAGCAACGTATTTGGCTCGCTCGAACGCATGTGCCTGGCGCTCGGCGTGAAGAGCCTCGACGACCTTGCCGTCGAGATCAACGAGCTGATGACGCCGCAGATGCCGGCCGGCATCATGGACGCGCTCAAGATGCTGCCGATGGTCAATCGGCTGCGCGATCTGATGCCGAAAACGGTCAAGGACGCGCCGTGCCAGGAAGTGGTGAAGAAGGACGGCACGCTCGACGAACTGCCGATTCTCAAATGCTGGCCGGACGATGGTGGCCGCTACATCACGCTGCCGCTGGTGTTCACCAAGGACCCAGAGACCGGGATGCGCAATATCGGCACCTACCGGATGCAGGTGTTCGACGGTCGTACCACCGGGATGCACTGGCAGCGCCACAAGGGCGGGGCACAGCATCATCGAGTCGCCGAGCGGCTGGGTCAGCGCCTCGAAGTGGCGGTGGCGCTCAGCCCTGAGCCCGTCCTCACCTATTGCGCGACCGCGCCGATGCCTGAAGGGCTCGACGAACTGCTGCTTGGCGGCTTCCTGGCGCGTCGGCGCATCGAACTGG
>CADEEX010000202.1 GCA_902826465.1 uncultured Acidobacteriota bacterium | reverse complement strand
ATCTGTCGTCGCTGCTCGAGGCGTTCCACGGTGTGGTCGACGACAGGCCGACGTGCTTCATCGCCTACACCATCAAGGGATTCGGTCTGCCGTTTGCCGGTCACAAGGACAACCACGCCGGCATGATGTCGCCCGAGCAGGTGCATGAATTGCGACGGGCGCACGGTGTGAGCGAAGGCGATGAGTGGCAGCCGTTCGCCGGCATCGAGCTGCCACACGACGACGTGCGTGCGTTTCTGGACGCGGTGCCGTTTGCCGATCGGCGCTCGCGGCGGTTCGTGGCGCCGTTGGTGCCGGTGCCAGACGCCTTTGCACCGTTGCCGGCCAGCGAGACGATGTCGACACAGCAGGCGTTCGGACGTCTGCTCGCCGACATCGCGCGCGCGCACCCGCTGCTGGCGGATCACATCGTGACCACGGCGCCCGACGTGACAGTGTCGACCAACCTTGGCGGCTGGGTAAACCGGCGGGGCATCTTCGACGCCGTCGATCGTGCAGACGCGTTCAGGGACGAGCGCATCGCCTCACCACAGAGCTGGGCGATGTCGCCGACGGGGCAGCACATCGAGCTCGGCATCGCCGAGAGCAACCTGTTCCTGCTGCTGGCAGCACTCGGACTGTCCGGTCCCATCTTCGGATCCCGGCTGCTGCCGATCGGTACCGTCTACGATCCGTTCATCAGCCGAGGGCTTGACGCACTGAACTACGCCTGCTACCAGGACGCGCGCTTCATCGTCGTCGGCACACCGTCCGGGATCACGCTGGCGCCGGAAGGCGGAGCGCATCAGTCGATCTACACCACGCTCATCGGCATGGGCCAGCCGGGGCTGACGTCGTATGAGCCGGCGTTTGTCGATGAACTGTCCGAGATGCTGCGGTGGAGTCTCGAGCATATGCAGCAGGCCGACGGCGGGTCGGTGTATCTGCGGCTGTCGACGCGGCCGCTGGCGCAACCAGCGCGAACGATGACGACGGAGCTACGGAGAGACATTCTTTCCGGTGGCTACTGGCTCGTGCCGCCGAATCTCGACACCGAGATTGCGATCGTCGCATGTGGAGCCGTGCTGCCAGAGGCGATGGCGGCGCGCGCGCAACTCGCCCAAGATCTCGACGTGGCGCTCCTGGTCGTCACCTCCCCAGGGCGGCTCGAACGCGAGTGGCGCGAGTCGCTGTCGGTCGGGACGTCCTCGCACATCGACACCCTGCTCTCCGACATTTCGCAGGGCGTCGGTCTCGTCACGGTCGTCGATGCACATCCGGCGACGCTATCGTGGCTTGGCGCGGTGCGGCACCAGCCGACGTTGCCGCTGGGTGTCGATCACTTCGGACAGTCTGGCGACGTGCCCGATCTCTATCACGTGCACGGCCTCGATGCCGATGCGATCATCGGCGCCGCCGCACGGCTGATCGCGCCGAGAGCCGTCACCATCGAGCTGAAGTAGCGCGCCGTCCGGAGCGCGCCGTCCGGGGCGCGATTGTGTGTCGGGTCAGGCGACGGCTAAGGAGACTTGGCGATCTTTTCGGCGAGCGCCTTCGCCAGCGGCAGGCTGACGCCGCACGACGGATCGTTGATGCGGCACTCGGCGAGCGTCAGCCCGCATCCGCACGTGCATTCCTCAGCGTTCATCGCCTTGATCGCCTCGGTGCGCTTCGCTGGCGTCATGCCCGTGAGATCGACACCGGGGATCTCGGTGGCCTGTGCGGCGTTCTCGAGTCGAATCTTTGCCGGGTCGTCCACGCGCTCGACGTTGATGTCGGGCAGCTTGCCAGTGAGGTACGCCGCCTCGAGCTCCGTCGTGTCCGCGTTGAGTTGCCCGACGTGCCGTTGCACGATGCGTCCGTCGCGATCGAGCACGAAGGTCGTGGGCAGTGCCGCGACCCCCTTGAACACCTTCGACAACTCGGGTGTCGTCATCGCGATGAAGTAGTTGACCTTGTGTTCGGCGACGAACGCGCGGACCGTGTCGACCGGTCCTTCGTCCTCGGAAATGCCGAGGACCACGAGGTCGTCTTTGTACTTGGCCTGAAGAGCGACGAGATCGGGAATCTCCGCGCGACACGGCGGGCACCAGGTCGCCCAGAAGTTCACGAGCACGACCTTGCCGCGGAGCGCCCGTGCCGAAATCGTCTTGCCGTCGAGGTCGGTGACCGAGAAGTCGCCGACGACCGCAGGCTCCCTGAGCAACCGGATCGTGGCGGCGCCGGGCGTGACTTCTCTGGCACCGTTCTGCCCCGGGTCCGACCCGCCCGAGCAGGCGGCGACCCCAAGGGACAGGCCCAGTGCCGCCAGGCCAACCAGACGGTGAAGCGTCGAAAATAGAGGCACGACCCATCGTCGCAGGGCGTCGGGTGTCGGCGATAGAATCTCCCCCCCATGAAACAGATGCTCACGCTCGCCCTTGCCGCCGGGCTGCTCGTACTCCTTCCGTCGTCCTCGTCGGCGCAGGCCGTCAAAACCTTCGGCGGCCGGCTGGCCCCGATGCCGCTCGACCTGGCGATGGCGGTCACCATGGCCGGACACGGGTCGGTGACCGCCACGCTGACGGCGTCGAAGCTGACCATCAACGGCACGTTCGAGGGCCTCAGGTCTCCAGCCACGGTGGCACGCCTGCATAAGTCGGCGAAGCCCGGCATGCGCGGCGACGCCGTGCTTGATGTGCAGGTCGCGAAGGCCGTCGCCGGCACGGTGACGGCGGCGCTCGACTTGACGCCGCAGCAGGTCGCCGACCTGCAGAACGGCCGGCTCTACATTCAGATACACAGTGAGAGAGCACCGGACGGCAACTTGTGGGGATGGCTGCTGCCTCAGGAGACAAAACGATGAACCGGTCTGTGACGAAGGTTCTTGGCGTCGTGCTGGCGGCCGTCGGCGCGGCGCTTGGCGGAAGCGCGCTTGTGCGGGGGCAATCGGGTGCGCCCGTGTTCACCGCCGCGCAGGCGGCGAACGGGCGCACGCTGTATCAGGACAATTGCGCGGCCTGTCATCAGCCAGATCTGAGCGGCAGGAATGAAGCACCGCCGCTCGCTGGCGCCAACTTCATGAGCACCTGGGGCTCTCGCACCACCAAGGACCTCTTCGATTACATGGCGGCGACAATGCCGCCAGGGGGCGGGACGTTGTTGCCGCCAGACTACGCCGCGATTACGTCGTTCGTGCTGCAGAGCAACGGCGCTTCGCCAGGGGGGCAATCGTTCACCGGCGAGACCGGCGTGGCGATTGCGAGCGTGGCGACAGGTCGTTCGGCCGCGGCCGCTCCCGGCGTCGCGCCGCCGCAGGCGCCGGCCGGACGGGGCGCGGATGCGGCAGGCGGCGCGGGTCGTGGTGGTCGTGGCGCCGGAGGCGGCGATGCCGCACCGGCGGGACGCGGCGCCGCGGCAGCACCACGCGGGCTGACCGTCAGCGGAAACGTGAAGACGCTGAGCCCCGTGACCGACGCGATGCTCAAGAATCCGCCCGCGGGCGACTGGCTCATGGCGCGGCGGAACTACCAGGGGTGGAGCTACAGTCCGCTCGCCGAGATCAATCGAACGAACGTCAAGGACCTGAAACTCGCGTGGGTCTGGTCGATGTACGACGCGACGGCGTCCAGCCAGCCCATGCCGCTGGTGCACGACGGCATCATGTATCTGGCCAACCCTCTCAACATCTTGCAGGCGCTCGACGCGAAGACCGGCGAGTTGATTTGGGAGAACCACGTCGGTCCGGAACAGGCGATCGGTCAGGGCTCGATGCGCAACATGTCGATCTATCAGGACAAGGTGTTCCTGACGACCACGGATGCGCGCCTCGTTGCCCTCGATGCGAAGACCGGCACGGTGGTCTGGGACACCACCATTGCCGATCGCACGAAAGGCGGCTACATCGAGACCTCGGGCTCGATCGTCATCAACGGCAAGGTCGTGCAGGGACTGGGCGGGTGCGACCGTTACGGATCGGAGGCCTGCTACATCAGCGCCTACGACGCGGCGACAGGCAAGCAGTTGTGGAAGTTCCATACGGTCGCGCGTGGGAATGATCCGGGTGCAGACACCTTCGGCAAGCTCGAAGATCGCTTCCGCGTCGGCGGGGAAACGTGGATTACGGGCAGCTACGATCCCGATCTCAACCTCACCTACTGGGGGACGGCGCAGATCAAGCCGTGGGTGCCGGCGAGTCGCGGCATGAGCATCTTCGATGCAGGCCTCTACGGCACGTCGACGCTCGCCCTCAACCCTGATGATGGCAAGCTGGCGTGGCATTACCAGCACATACCGGGTGAAGCACTCGATCAGGACGAAGTGTTCGAACGGGTGCTGATCGACATCGCTGACAAGAAGTACGTCTTCACGATCGGCAAGGCCGGCATTCTCTGGAAGCTCGACCGCAAGACCGGTGCCTACGTCGCGCACAAGGAAACGCTGTTCCAGAACGTCTTCGATCGCATCGACGGCCAGACCGGCAAGCCGGTCTATCGTGCCGACATCATCGAGGCCAAGGTCAACGAGTGGGTCCAGGCCTGTCCGAGCACCGAGGGGGGCCACAACTGGCAGGCCACCAGCTACAACCCAGGGGCGAACCTGCTGGTGATTCCCATGAGCCAGTCGTGCATGGAGCTGCAGGGGCGCGAGATCGCGAAGCAGGATGGATCGGGCGGTACCGGCGCGGCGCGGCGCTTCTTCGAAATGCCAGGCTCCAACGGTAATGTCGGCAAGCTGGTGGCCTACGACCCGGCGACGATGCGTGAGGTGTGGAACAAGGAACAGCGCGCGGCATTTCTCACCAGTGCGCTGACGACAGCGGGCGGTATCGGATTTATCGGGGATCTCGACCGGAGGTTTCGCGCCTTCGACGTTCGCACCGGCGAGACCCTGTGGGAAACGCGGCTCGGCACATCGCTGTCCGGCTACCCGGTGACGTTTACTGCGGGTGGCAAGCAGTACGTCGCGGTCACGACCGGCCTTGGCGGCGGCAGCCCGAGGGTCGTGCCACGCACGATCACGCCGGACATCAAGCATCCGAACAACGGCAATGCCGTTTACGTGTTCGAGTTGCCAGAGCGACGATAGCCGGCTCAGGGTTCAGGGCTCACGGCCAACCGCGGCCGCCACTGAGACACCGAGGCACAGAGAAGATCGATCCCTCTATGTCTCCGTGCCTCTGTGGCGCGATCGTGCGATGCGACGCTACGACGCGCTGGTCCCTCCGGCGGCGGGAATATACGAACGGGTGACGTAGTCCATCACCATCCGATCGGCACTGAACCGCCAGCCGAGCGTGCGGATCGCCCGTTTCATGCGCGCGATCCAGTGGCGCGGCAGACCGTCGCGATCACGGTCGTAGTAGAGCGGAATCACCTGCTCACGCAGCGTGCGCATCAGCGCGACCGCGTCGCGGGCGTCGTGAATCTCGGTGTTCGAATGGGTGTCGCCCTGCCCGATCGCGAAGCCGTTCTGGCCGTCGAACGCCTCGGCCCACCAGCCATCGAGAATTGACAGGTTGAGGCCGCCGTTCAGTACCACCTTCTGTCCACTGGTGCCGCAGGCCTCGAGTGGACGCCGCGGGTTGTTGACCCAGACGTCAACGCCCTGCACGAGATGCCGACCGACACTGATGTCGTAGTCTTCGAGAAACAGGATCTTGCCGGCGAAACGCGGGTCGTGCATCAGTTGGGCAATCTGTTGCAGCAGCGTCTTGCCCGGATGATCGTGCGGATGCGACTTGCCGGCGAAGATGAACTGCACGGGCATGCGCGAGTCGTTGACCATCGCGGCCAGCGCATCGATATCGCGTAAAGCGAGCGTGGCCCGCTTGTAGGTGGCAAAACGGCGGGCGAAACCAAGGGTCAGCGCGTCAGGACTCAGCGATCGGCGCAACTGCGCCACGAATGCCGGCGCTTCGCCGCGCTGTTCCGCGTGCAACGCGGCGCGGCGTCTGGCGGTTTCAATCAGCTGCACCTTCAGTGTCTGGTGCGTTTCCCACAACTCGCTGTCGCCGACCTTGTCGATGGCGTCCCAGAAGCCGTTGCGGCTCGCCTTCTCGTGCCAGTCGGACCCGAGATGCCGGTCGTACACCTGCTGCAGTTGCGGCGCCAGCCACGACTGCGTGTGCACGCCGTTGGTGATGTGTCCAATCGGCACGTGCTCTTCGTTCCGCCCGGGAAACAGCGACTGCCACATCGCCCGTGACACCTGGCCGTGCAGCGACGAGACGGCGTTGGCGCGGTGACTGAGCTTCAGGGCCAGCACCGTCATGCAGAACTCTTCGCCGTGATCGTGCGGGTTCACGCGGCCAAGGCCGAGAAAGCGGTCGTGATCCATGTGCAGCGCTTCGCGCAACGGGCCGAGGTGCTCCTCGACCAGGCCGCCGCCGAAGCGGTCGTGTCCTGCGGGCACCGGCGTGTGCGTGGTGAACACCACATTCGAGGCGACGCGTCGCATGGCTTCGCCAGCGTCGATCCCTTCGGCATCCATGCGCTGACGCACCAGCTCGAGTGGCGCAAAGGCGCTGTGTCCTTCGTTCAGGTGCAGGACGCTCGGGGAAATACCGAGCGCCGTCAGCGCGCGGACGCCGCCGACGCCGAGCAGGAGCTCCTGACGGATGCGGATGCGCGAGTCGCCGCCATAGAGGCGCGACGTCAGCTCGCGATCCTCGGGCTTGTTGCCCTCGACGTTCGAGTCGAGGAGCAGCAGCGTGTTGCGTCCCACGGCCAGCTTCCAGACGCGCGCCGAGAGCGGACCGGTACGCGTCTCGATCGTGATCTTCACGGCGATGCCGTGATGCACGGCCGGTTGCATCGGCAACACCCGATGATCGACGTCGAGGTAGTCTTCGTGCTGCCAGCCCTCCCGGTCGATCCGCTGCTTGAAATAGCCCTGGTCGTAGTACAGGCCGACCGCCACGAGCGGAATCCCCAGATCGGACGCGCTTTTCACGTGGTCGCCGGCCAGGATGCCGAGACCGCCGGAGTAGATCGGAATCGATTCGTGGATGCCGAACTCGGCCGAGAAGTAGGCCACGGGACGGGCGCTCAGGACGCCGGCGTGTCGCGATCCCCATGTGTGCGTCGAGTCGAGGTACTCGCGCATGCGCCGATACGAGTGATTGATCCGCCCGTGCAGCGACAGCTGCGAGGCGCGTTCTTCGAGCTTTTCGATCGGGATATGCTGCAGCAGCGCTACCGGGTTGCTGCCGAATTCGCGCCACAGCACCGGATCGAGCTCGCGAAACAGCGCCGTGGTTTCGTCGTCCCAGCTCCACCACAGATTCTGCGCCAGCGCGATCAGCCGCTGATGTGCCGTCGCCACGAAGTGGCCGGCCGTGCGCGCCTCGGTGACAATCGACCCGACCTGGGCCCCTGCCATCGTCAGAAGCCTGACGTCGTCTGGTTCAAAGACGCGCGATTCGATGGTCTGGACGACGAGGACCCCCTGCAACAGGCCGCGGTCGATGAGCGGCACGCCGAGGAACGAGCGGTAGAGGTCTTCTCCCGCCTCCGGGAAGTACTTGAAGCGCGGGTGCGAGGCCGCGTCGGCGACCAGCTGCGGCTTCATCTGCTCCGCGACAAGACCCGCCAGCCCTTCGGACATGCGCATGC
>CADEEX010000201.1 GCA_902826465.1 uncultured Acidobacteriota bacterium | reverse complement strand
ACCGCCGCTGTGTTGCAGATCATCGACGCCGCGGGCGTGTCGATCGACTGGGATCATCACGACGCCGGAATGCTGGCGATCGCGCAACACGGGAAGCCGCTGCCGCAGGCGCTTCTCGACTCGATCCTGACCCACAAGGTGGCGCTCAAAGGCCCGGTGACCACACCCATCGGCGAAGGGTTCACGAGCGTGAACGTCGGGCTGCGCAAGGCGCTCGATCTTTACGCCAACCTGCGGCCTGTCTGGAACATGAAGGGCTCGCCGTCGCGCTACACCGACATCGACATCGTCATCGTCCGTGAAAATACCGAAGACCTCTACGCTGGCCTCGAGCACACCATCGTGCCGGGCGTCGTCGAAAGCCTGAAGATCATCACGGAGAAGGCGTCAACGCGGATCGCCAAGTTCGCCTTCGAGCACGCCCGCAAACACAAGCGCAAGAAGGTGACGGCCATTCACAAGGCCAACATCATGAAGCTCAGTGATGGGTTGTTCCTCACGAGCGCTCGCGCCGTGGCGGCTCAATATCCCGACATCGCCTACGACGAGAAGATCATCGATGCCACCTGCATGCACCTGGTGATGAACCCGAACCAGTTCGACGTGATGGTCATGCCGAATCTGTACGGCGACATCGTCTCCGACCTGTGTGCGGGTCTTGTCGGCGGCCTCGGCGTCGTCGGCGCCGCCAACCTCGGCACCGAAGTCGGCGTGTTCGAGGCCGTGCACGGCAGCGCGCCGGACATTGCCGGCAAAGGCATCGCCAATCCGACGGCGCTGTTGCTGTCGGCGGTCATGATGCTGCGCCACATCAATGAGGGTGCGGCGGCCGCTCGCGTCATGGCCGCGCTCGAAGAGGTGTTGTCGGCCGGCAAGACGGTCACGCGCGACCTTGGCGGGACAGCCTCGACCTCGGAGTTCACCCTGGCCGTCTGCGGGGCGCTGAAATAGGCGCGACGGCACCGGCGAGACATCGCACGCGACGCGCTCGACACACCGGTCGTTCCCGCCGGGAATGGCGGGTGGAGCGTGCTATAGTCCGAGGGTTCCTATGCTGGATGACATCGCCCAGGCCGTCCTGGCCCGCGAAGAGGTCGTCAAATACCTTAGCGGCAGCTATGGCGAGCGCGGCGATCAGGCCCGCGAGCGCGTCTTTGGCTACCTGGAAGAACTGCGGACCACCCAGCGGCACGGACTCTACCGGGCACTCCAGCACCCGCTCTATCCGATCCTGCGAAAAATCGAACGCCACCACGAGAACCTGCACCACGTCGTGGCCGCGGCTCGGTCGCATCGGATTGTCTACGCGTCGAACCACAAGAGCCACACCGACTACCTGATCGAGCCGCTGGTCCTCGACGACAACGGTGTCCGGCCGCCGCTCATCGCCGCAGGCGCCAACCTGTTCGGCGGACCGCTCGGCCTGCTGCACAAGCACGTCACCGGTGCCATTCCGATTCGCCGCAATATCAAGGATCCGGCGTACCTGATCACGTTGAAGGCCTATGTGGGGGTCATGCTCCAGAAGCACGACCTGTTCGTGTATCCGGAAGGCGGCCGCAGCTACAGCGGCGAGTTGAAACCGTGTAAGACCGGCCTGATTCACGCCGCGCTCATGGCGCAGTGCGACAACCTGGCGATCGTGCCGGTGGCCATCGCCTACGACCTCGTGCTCGAAGACCACATTCTGGCGAAACAGCGCGTCAAGAAAACGCAGCGCCCGTTCACCCGCGAGCTGGCCGAGATGGTGCGCTACGCCGTCGGCTACCGCTCCCGCGCGTTCGTCACGTTCGGCGCCGCCATTCCAGCGGCCGACTACGACGCCGAGTCGAGAACCGACGTGCTGGCGCTCACCCGAATTGTCCGTGGCCGCATCGCCGCGCTCTACAAGGTGCTGCCCACGGCGCTGTTCGCCGCCGCCATGCGGCCGTCGATTACGCGCCACGAACTCGAAAGCCGCATCGATCACATGATCGAGGAGCTGGCCTCGCGGCACGCCAACCTGGGGGTCACGAGCGGCCGTCAGGCGATCGAGGAAGCGGCCGAACCGCTCGAAACACGGGGCATCATCGTCTCGGAGCGCGGTCGCTTCCGCGTGCGCGAGCGCAGCGTGCTGCGCTATTACGGGCGCACCATCGAGCATCTGCTCGTCACCAAAGGTCTCACGCACTAACCGGTCACCCGAGCGCAGGGATGCTGGACAACGCGTCCAAAGCTTTCTTTCATCTGCTCGCCAAGAGCACCACACTCAAGAACATCACGTCGCGCTACGGCATGCGGCGTCCGACCAGTTTCGCGCGGCGATTCATCGCGGGCGAAACGGTCGAAGAAGCGATCGAGGCCGCCCGGGCAGTCGAAGCACGCGGACTCATGCAGACGCTCGACTTCCTCGGCGAAGGGGTCACCTCGCTCGAAGAGGCGCAGGCCGCGAGCAACGACTACCTGCACGTGATCGACGCGATCCTGCCGGCCGGCATCGGTCGCAATCTCTCCCTCAAGCTGACGCAGCTCGGACTCGGCGTCGACAGGGCGGTGGCCACCGACAACCTGCGCCGCGTGCTCGATCGGGCCGACGGCTTCTTCGTGCGTATCGACATGGAGAGTTCAGCGTTCACGGCCAGCACGCTGCAGGTGTTCGAAACGGTGTGGGACCAGGGCTACCGTCAGCTCGGTGTCGTGCTGCAGTCCGACCTTCGTCGCACGGCGGCAGACGTCGAGCGCATGATCGCGCTCGGGGCCAGAGTCCGCCTCGTGAAAGGCGCCTACCGCGAGCCGGCCACGGTGGCGTTCCAGAGAAAGAGCGAGGTGGACGAGAACTACCGTCGCCTGCTCGAGCGGCTGCTCACGGCGGGACACTATCCGGCGATTGCGACGCACGATCCGACGATCATCGAGTACGCCCGCCGCTTCACGGCGGCCCAGGGCATTGACGCCAACGCGTTCGAGTTCCAGATGCTGTACGGCATTCGCCGCGACCTGCAGGCGAAGCTCGTCGCCGACGGTTACGGTGTCCGCGTCTACATTCCCTTTGGCCGCCAGTGGTTCCCGTACTTCATGCGGCGCCTTGGCGAACGTCCAGCCAACATCGGCTTTGTGCTCCGCGGCGTCGCCCGCGATCGCGGCTAAGCCCATGGAACGGGTGGTTGCCATCACCGGAGCGTCCGCCGGGATCGGTCGGGCAACGGCGCTGCGCCTGGCCCGCGATGGGGCCGCGATCGCCATCTGCGCCCGGCGTGAAGACAAACTCAAGGTCGTGGCCGGCGAGATTGAGCAGGCCGGTGGCCGCGCGCTGCCGATCGTGGCCGACGTGACGAGCGCCACCGACATGGCGCGCTTCGTCGAACGCACCGTCAGCCTGTACGGGCGCCTCGACGTCGTCATGTGCAACGCCGGCTATGGGCTGTACGGCGCCATCGACACCATCGCCGCCGACCAGATGCACGACGTGATGAACGTCAACTACTTCGGCACCTACCACCTGTTGCACGCCGCGCTACCGGTTCTGCGAAAGCAGAATGCCGGACACATCTTCGTCATCTCCTCCATCGTCGGCCAGCGTGGTATCCCCTACATGGGGGCGTACTCCGCCACGAAGTTCGCGCAGGTTGGCCTCGCCGAGTGCGTCCGCGCCGAGTTGAGAGACACGCCGATCAAGCTGTCGATCGTCTATCCGATCTCGACCGACACCGAGTTCTTCAAGGTGATGACCGAGCACTCCGGCTTCGCGACACGGGCCAGCGGGCCGCGTCAGTCGCCGGACGATGTGGCTCAGGCGATTGCGGCGGCTCTGGAACGGCCAGTGCCGGAGATCTATCCTCAACGTATCGCCAAGGGACTTGCGGTGCTGAATGCGATCGCACCAGGATTCACGGACAAGCTGGTGAAACGGTGGGGACGCAAACCGATCTGACCGCTCTGAACCGTGGAACTGTGGAACCAGGAACCGTGGAACCGTTGAGAGGCCGCATCGTCTCCATTGCCGAAGCCGTCCGCGAACGTGGCGGGCGCGCGTTGCTCGTCGGCGGATGGGTCCGCGACCGGCTGCTTGGCACTGCGTCGAAGGACGCCGACCTCGAAGTGTTCGGTGTCGCCGTCGGCGACCTGCGGGCGTTGCTCGAGCGGTTCGGGCGCATCGAGGCCGTGGGCGCCAGCTTTCAGGTGTTCAAGCTCGGCGAGCTCGACGTGTCGCTGCCGCGGCGCGAGTCGAAGTCAGGGCGCGGCCACAAGGGATTCGACGTCACCGGCGACCCATCGATGTCGATCGAGGAGGCGGCGCGCCGACGCGACTTCACGATCAATGCGATGTCGTTCGACCCGCTCACCGACGAGATTCTCGACCCGTGCGGTGGTCAGCACGACCTTCGCCGTCGCGTGCTTCGCGTGGTCGATGCGGCCACCTTTGCCGACGACAGCCTGCGTGTGCTGCGCGCGCTGCAATTTGCGGCGCGGTTCAACCTGACACTGGATGAGGAGACGCGAGCGATCTGCCGCACGATTCCTCTCGACGATCTGCCGGCCGAGCGCATCTGGGGTGAGTTCGAGAAGCTGCTGTTCGCGGAGCGCCCGTCGATCGGGCTCACGCTCGGTCTCGAACTCGGCGTCATCGAGCGGCTCTTCCCCGAGGTGTTCGCGCTCGTCGGCTGTCCGCAGGAACCGGAGTGGCATCCCGAAGGCGACGTGTGGGTGCACACGCTGCAAGTGGTCGATCAGGCGCGCCGCCGGATTGACGACCTCCCTCGCCCGAAGCAGCTGGTGGTGATGGTCGGGGCCGTGGCGCACGACCTCGGGAAACCCGCGACCACCGCCTTCAGCGACGGGCGGATCCGCTCCATCGATCACGAGGAACAGGGCGTGGCCCCAGCGACGCGCTTCCTCGATCAACTGAACCTGAATTCGATCGACGGCTACGACGTCCGCGCGCAGGTGCTGGCCATTACCGCCCAGCACCTGAAGCCCGGCATGTGGTTCAAGGCCAAAGACAAGGAAGGCGTGGGCGACGGTGCGTTTCGCCGGCTCGCGCTGAAGGTCGACCTCGAACTACTCGCACGCGTGGCGCAGGCCGATTGTAACGGACGCCATCCCGGTGTTTTCGATTGCACCGCGATGGACTGGTTCCTGGAACGGGCACGCGCGCTTGGGGTAGAGAATCGGCCGCCCGCGCCGATCCTGCTCGGTCGTCACTTGATCGAACTCGGCGTGAAGCCAGGCCCGAAGATGGGCGAGATTCTGAAAGCGGTCTACGAGCAGCAATTGGATGGCACGGTGACCGACCTCGAGAAGGCAGTCGAGGCGACGCGGTCACTGCTCAAGGAAGCGCCACCGAGACACTGAGTCCTTATTTCGTTCCGTCGGCTTTCCTGACCTCGATCTCGCCCAGCTTCAGCGCCTGCAGGCTTGCCTGCGTCGCTTTCCGATCGCCGACGGCCAACACAATCATCTTGTCCATCGGCAGATACTTCTGCGCCGCAGCACGCACCGCCGGAATGTCGACCGCCTTGATGCGATCGCCAAGCTTCGCGTAGTAGTCGAGACCCAGATCGTAGATGTAGATGTTCGACGTGCTCGCCGTCACATTACCGCTCGTCTCGAACTCGGCCGGCAGCGAACGCACGAACGAATCCTTTGCCATCGTCAGTTCTTCGGCGGTGACGTCGGTATCGCGCATCTTCGCCAGTTCCTTCATTACTTCGCTCACCGCGCTACCGGTCACTTCGGTGCGCACGCCACTCGCCACCACGAACGGTCCAGGCTCGCGTCGGAAGACGAACTGCGAACTGGCGCCGTAGGTGTACTGATGCACCTCGCGGAGGTTGAGGTTGATGCGGCTGGAGAACAGCCCGCCCAGCACCTCGTTCATGATCCGGATCGCCGCGTAGTCGGGTGTCGCCCGATTGGTGCCGATCGTGGCGACACGAATCTGCGTTTGCGGGGCACCTGGCTTGTCCACCACGACCAGTCGGGCCGGCGTCGTCGTCGGCGTTCCGATGGACGTGGTGGCCGGCGTGCCTCGCTGCCAATCGCCAAAGGCTTTCTCGACCAGTGGCTTGAGCTCAGCGACGGTGGTCTGGCCAGAGACCACCAGCGCCGCGTTGTTGGGCACGAAGTTCTGCGCCCAGAACTGCTGGAAGTCGGCCGCACCGAGCGCCTTGTTCGAGGCCTCGGTGCCGAGTTCGGTGTAGCCATACGGATGCTTGTCGCCGTAGAGGGCGCCAGCCATTGCCGCGGCGGCCACCGCGTTCGGGTTCTCACGCTGCTGTACCAGATTGGCCAGGCGGCTGGCGCGCTGGCGTTCGATCTCGTCCAGCGGGAACTTCGGATGCCTTGCCACATCGGCCATGAGCGCCAGCATCCCGGGGAACGTGCGCTTCAGTGAACTCGCAGACACCTGCGACGCGTCCATCGACGATCCGGTGGACAACGACCCGCCAAGCTGCGCGAGCTCATCGGCAATCTGCAGGGCGTTCTTCGTTTCGGTCCCCTCGTCGAGCATCGCGGCGGTGAAGTTCGCCAGACCCGGTTTGTCGACAGGGTTCGATCCACTGCCGGTCTTGAAGGCCAGATTCATCGACACGACCGGCAGCCCCGGACGCTCGTTCACGAGCACGGTGAGCCCATTGGCGAGCGTGAACGAGGCGGGTACCGGTACCGTCAGCACCTTGGCCTCTCCTGCCACCGGACGCTGTGCCCGCCATGGTTCATCGACGTTCACCGATTGACCACCGGCGCTCGCCGACTGCTGGGCCTTTCCTTCTGGCACCTGCGGACCGAAGTCGGGCGTGCCACTCACACCGTGCACCACCACGCGCGCGTTGTTCGGCAACTGCGCCAGCACAAACGCCTTCACGCTGGCGGGGGTGACATCGCGGTAACGCTCGAGGTCTTTTGGCAGGTAGGACGGGTCGCCGAGGAAGTGGTTGTAGCTGTTCAGCCGATCGGCGACGCCACCGAAGCCACCAAACGTTTCGAGCCCCTCAACGATGCGCGTCTCGATGACGTTGCGTGCGCGCTCAACCTCCGTCGGGTCCGGCCCGCTCTCGCGAAACTTGTTCAGCTCCTCATCGATCGCCTTCTCGATCTCTTCGGCAGTATGGCCAGGACGTGCGGTGGCCTCGATGTTGAAGACCGAGCCCAGCATCAGCGAGTACTGCTGCACGGCAACGGTTTGCGCGATCTGCTTCTCGTAGACGAGCGACTTATAGAGGCGGCTCGACCGTCCCCCGCCGAGCACGGTGGCCGCGATGTCGGCGTCGGCGTCTCCTGGCTGGAAGATTGGCGAGGTGATCCACGCCATGTAGACACGCGGCAGTTCGACGCGGTCCTGCACGACGGTGCGTCGCTCGGCGGTAATTTTCGGCGTCTCGACCGAGGGCTTGGCCACGGGCTCGCCCTTCTTGAAGGTGCCGAAGTACTTCTCGACCAGCGCCTTGGTCTTCGCCTTGTCGATGTCGCCCACGATCACGAGGCTGGCGTTGTTCGGTGCGTAGTACGACCTGAAGAAGTTCTGCACATCGCCGAGCGTCGCCGCCTGAATGTCGGCGTGCGAACCGATCACGCTCGCGTAGTAGGGATGCGTCTT
>CADEEX010000200.1 GCA_902826465.1 uncultured Acidobacteriota bacterium | reverse complement strand
GGCAGCCCAGTCGTGGCGAGCAAGACCAGAGCGGCGCGCTGTGCGAAGCGGGAAAGGCGAGTCACTGAGTTTGATATACCTGACTTGCGCGACGAATGTTGCGCTGGAGACCGTAAGTCACAGTTTCTTCACAACCGGCGGCCAAGCGGTTAGTTCGCGCGCGGCGGGGGACCGCTCTCAAGCCGCTGCCGCAAGCCATCGAGCACCCGGGCGGCCTCGTTCTTCAACCGCCGCTCGGCGACGAGTCGGACGATGCCGCCGAACATGCCGCGAAGCACGTCAACCTCTGAGCGGTTGAGATAGACCAGATAGCTGGGACCTCCGGGCGCACCACGCACGAGCGTGGTGACGCCGAGCGACGCGTCCAGATAGTGCGTGGCCACGATCTGCTTCCCGGCGATCAATGCGTCGGGATGTCCCGCCTCGGTGCCGCGCACAATCGTGACGTCGGTGATGATGACCGTGGCCTTGCCGGACAATCGTTCTTTCGACCAGTACAGAAACGACTCGCGGGCATCACTCCGTCCGCGTGGCGCTTCGCGCACATCGTCGGCCAGCGCGGGAAGGTGCGCGGTGAGGAACGCGGAACGTTGCACCAGGCGCCCGTAGGCCTCGGCCGGCCAGGTGTCGCGGGCGGCCGCGGCCGTTGCGCCGGCCGGAAGCGCAAGGTAGGCGACCGCGCGCGCCAGCATCACCTCGCGGAACGCCTGCTGCGCGGCGTTCTGCCACGTGGCGCCGGCGCGTTCGATGGCGCGGTTGATCTGCAGGATCTCTGATGGCCGAATCTTGACATCGCAGCGCTGTGGGCGGCAGGCACGAAGCGCGGAGAGATCATCGGCATCGAGGGAAAGCGACGCGAGATCCTCGAGCCGTGGTGGCGTCGAGAAGCGGCCGATGGCCGGGACGTAGTCGCTTCGCTTCAGGGCCTCGATGTGGCGGATCCACTCGATGAAGCGTTCGGCGTCGATCCTGACCGGTACGGCGGCCATCACCGCGACCTCGGCCGCGCTGCCAGGCAGCACTCGCGCGATCGACTGGCCGCGGTCGAGTTGTCGCCGCTCTTCGGTGGCGACCGTGACCGTCGGCTGGAAGAATGCGAACGGATCGATCGCGGTGGCGGCCGCCGCGACCTGAAGCGTGAGCCAGATGTTCAGCCAGAACATGTCGCCGCGTGATCCAATACCCGGATCTTACGTGCAGCCGCGTCCTGGCGCGCACAGACGAAAGAGTCTGTGATGTGCACGGGTCTGCGCGTGGCGTCCGTGGCTCGCTGAGGTGTGTCGTCCGAACGCCGACATTGATGACATGCGGATGCGCGCCCTGATTGCAGACGACGACCGCCTGACGACGGTGATTCTGGCGAAGGCGCTGCGCCAGTGGGACCTCGACGTCGTGGTCGTGAACGACGGCGAGACGGCGTGGCAGGAACTCTGCCAGCCCGTGGCGCCGGCCCTCGCGATCATCGACTGGATGATGCCCGGCATCGACGGCCTGGAGCTGTGCCGTCGTATTCGCAGCGACGCCAGGCTTGCCAGCATGCACGTGATTCTTCTGACCGGCCGGACAAGTTCGGCCGACACCGTGGCCGGTCTTGACGCCGGCGCCGACGACTACATGCGCAAGCCGTTCGAAGTGGAGGAACTGCGTGCCCGCGTGCATGTCGGTGTCCGCATGGTGCGTCTTCAGGAACGCCTGGCCGGCCAGGTCGCGGCGCTCCAGGTCGCGCGTGACGAGCTTGAATTGCTCGCCAGCACCGATGCCTTGACCGAGCTCTGCTCCAGGCGCAGCTGGTTCAGCAAGAGCGACACCGAACTCCGGCGGATGCGGCGCTACGGCCGTCGTCTCTCGCTGCTGATGCTCGATCTTGACCGATTCAAGCAGGTCAACGACCAGTTCGGTCACGGGATCGGTGACGTCGTGCTGAAGCGCTTTGCTGATGTGTTGCGGACGGTCTGCCGAGGCACCGATGTTGGCGCCAGGCTCGGTGGCGAGGAGTTCGCCCTGCTGCTGCCTGAAGCGTCAGCAGAACAGGCATGTGAAGTGGCACGACGGATCGTTGACGAATGCCGCGCGACGCAGATTCCGCTGGCTTCCGCCGTCGTGCGGTTCACCTGCAGTATCGGCGTCACCGACGTGGTGTCGGCAGACGACACGATTGAAACCGCCATGGTTCGCGCCGACGCAGCGCTCTATCGTGCCAAACGTGAGGGGCGCGACCGCGTGGTCGTCGATCTCGCCTGCGGCACCATCGATCCGATCGTGCTGGCGAGCTAGCCAGAACAGGAACGCATGATGATTTTCGACGAAGCCGACCTGCTCGAACGTCTCGCGGGCGATGCCGATCTGGTGGCCGAGGTCGTCGTGATCTTCCTCGAAGACTGCCCGTTGCGACTCCAGGCCGTCGAGTCGGCCATGGCCAGGCGCGAGGCGGTGGCACTGCGGGCCGCCGCCCACGCCTTGAAGGGGGCCGCCGGCAGCCTTGGTGCACCGCGGTTGTTCGAGGCGGCGCAGACACTGGAACAGCTGGCCGCCGACGGATCGCTCGGGAGCGCAGCGGTCGCCGTGCAGCGAGTGGGCGACGAGGCCCGGCAACTCGTGGCCGTTCTGAGCAACAGAACGACGGCATCGTCACTGCCTCACTAAACGCCGGGCACTCCCGATTTCTCCGAAAGGAGGGATCGTGCGACCAATCAGCCGAATCTTGCTTGCGGGGGCACTGCTCGCGGCGTGCAGCACGTCGGCCCGGGCGCTCGACCCGCAGCGCTCGATCACGCAGTTCGTGCACCACGCCTGGCGCACCACAGACGGGCTGCCGCAGGATTCGATCTCGAGCATCGCCCAGTCAGACGACGGCTACCTCTGGATTGGCACCCGCGACGGTCTGGCCAGATTCGATGGCACCCGCTTCACCGTCTTCAACCGGCTGAACACGCCGGCCATGCGCAGCAACCTGGTTCTGACCGTCCGCTCCGCGCCAGACGGCAGCATCTGGGCCGGTACCGACGACGGGCTGGTGCGATACAAGAACGGCGTGTTCACCGGCTATTCGACCAGCGACGGCATTCCCAGCAACTACATTGTCAGCGTGTCCGTCGCGCGCGACGGCACCGTGTGGATCGGCTCTGGTCTCGGCATTGTCCGGGCGCCTGCTGGCGACGAGGTGCGTTTCGAGCCGGTGGCCGGGACGCCTCGAGGCATTCTCGCCAACATGCTGTTCGACTCGACCGGGAGCCTCTGGTACAGCCGCGGTCGCGTGCTGTACCGACTCTCGAACGGCGTCGTCGCCGAGATGCCGTTCGTCGGCGCCACCGATCAGAACGTCAATGCGATTCGCGAAGACCGCGACGGCTACATCTGGGTGGCGGCAACGTCCGGCGTGTTCAAGCTGGAAGGGCAGGCCTTTCGACTCGTGGCTGGCACCGACACTCCCGCTCGTGCAGTACTGATCGACCATGACGGCGTGCTGTGGGCGGGTCTCGAGCGCGGTGGGCTGGTTCGACGTCGTCACGGTCAGTGGGAGTCGTTCGCGGTGCGCGACGGACTCACCGACGACACGGTGCAGTACTTGTTCGAGGATCGTGAGGACACGCTCTGGACAGGGACGAGCGGTGGTGGGCTCGACAGCTTCTCAGCCGGTCCGTTCACGACCTTCGGGTTGTCCGAGGGGCTGGCGAGCGATCAGACCTACGCCGTGCTGCAGGATCGGCACAGCAATCTCTGGGTCGCCACGCTGCAAGGACTCACGCAGTTCCGGCCCGATGGCACGCGACGCATCTATGGCGCAGACGACGGGCTTCCTGGTCAGCGCATCCAGTCGCTCGCGGAGTCGGCTGACGGCAGCATTCTGATCGGATCGTTCCGTGGGCTCAATCGTTGGCGCAACGAACGCATCGAGCCAGTGCGGCTCAACCCTCCGCTGCCGTCGACCAGCGTCACGCACGTGTTGGAGGACGCCAGCGGGGAGCTGTGGATCGGCACTGCCGCAGGACTGTATCGGACGCGGAACGGTGGCGCCTATCGTGTCGAGGGCATCAACGACGGCGCGGTCGGCGCGCTGGCGTTGCTGCGCGGCGGCGACGTGCTGGTCGGGCCGCGCTATCGCGGGTTGATGCGGTATCACAACGACGAGATGATGCCGCTCTCGACGGAGCACGGCCTGTCGCACAACACGATCATGTCGATTCTCGAAGATCGCGATGGCACCTTGTGGTTCGGGACCAATGGCGGTGGCCTCAACCGCCTGAAGAACGGCGTCATCAGCGTGTTTCGCGAGCGCGATGGTCTGTTCGACGATGTGGTGTACGCGATCACAGAGAACCAGTCCGGTTCCGATCTGTGGATGGGCAGCAACCGTGGTGTCTGGCGTGTTGGCAAGGACTCGCTCGATGCGTTCGCCGCCGGGACCGCGAAATCGGTGCACTCGATCGCGTATGGCAGTGGCGATGGGATGCGTTCTCACACGGTCACCGGCAGCGGCGGGGCGAATCCCTCCGTGTGGCGTGCCGGCGACGGCCGGCTGTGGTTTGCGACGATCAAGGGCATTGTGGTGATCGACCCTGCGACCATTCGCGTCTCCGACCTCAAACCGCCCGTCGTGATTGAAGCGGTGCTGTCGGATGGCACTCCTGTCAATCCGGCGCATCCGATCGGCCCCGATTACCACAATCTCGAGTTCAGATACGCGGCCCTCAGCCTCATCAAGTCGAGAAACCTGCACTTTCGCTACAAGCTCGAAGGGTTCGATCCGGATTGGATCGACGCCGGCGCGCGCCGCACGGCGTACTACACGAATATTCCTGCGGGTCGCTACACGTTTCGGGTGAAGGCGGCCAACAGCGACGGGGTCTGGAACGATGTTGGCGCGTCGGTGCCGGTGACGTTGAGGTCGCACTTCTACCAGACGGCGTCGTTCTATGCGGTGTGCGGGCTCGCCACTGCGTTTGCGCTGGCCTGGGGATACACGGCGCGCGTGCGGCGTGCGCAGGCCGTGCAGCAACGCCTGCAGTCGCTGGTCGCCGAGCGCACCGACGAACTGCTGCACGCCAAAGAGGCGGCCGAAGCGGCCAACCACACCAAGGGCGAGTTCCTCGCCAACATGAGCCACGAGATCCGGACGCCGATGAACGGCATCCTCGGTATGACCGATCTCGCGCTCGATACCGATCTGCGACCCGAACAGCGCGAGTACCTGACGATGGTGAAGAGTTCGGCCGAGGGGTTGCTGACCGTGCTCAACGACATCCTCGACTTTTCGAAGATCGAGGAACAGAAGCTCGATCTGGAATCGATTCCCTTCTCGGTGCGCAACCTCCTGTCCGATCTGCTGAAGCCGCTGGCCTTCCGCGCCGAGCAGAAGGGACTGGAAATCGTGCTCGACGTGCAGCACGAGGTGGCGTCGGGAGTGGTGGGCGATCCGGGGCGATTGCGCCAGATCTTCATCAACCTTGTCGGCAACGCGATCAAATTTACGGCGGCGGGTCACGTGCTGGTGCGAGTCGAGCAGGAATCCGAGGCCGACGGACGGGTGGTGCTGGCGTGCGCCGTGAGCGACACGGGCATCGGCATTCCCAGAGATCAACAGGCGCGTGTCTTCGAGGCCTTCCGCCAGGCTGATGGTTCGACGACCCGCAAGTTCGGCGGCACCGGCCTGGGTCTCGCCATCTCGACGAGACTGGTGGAGCTGATGGGCGGGCGCTTGTGGGTAGAGAGTGAACCCGGCGCTGGCAGCACGTTCCGCTTCACGGTGACGCTCGGCGTCGGCGAAGCCCCGCAGGAAGTGGGCGCACCAGACTTTACCGGTGTGCGGGCGCTGATCGTGGACGACAACGAGATCAACCGCCGCGTGCTTCTGGGCTGGATGGAGCGCTGGAAGATTCCTGCCGAGGCTGTTGATGGCGGTGAGGCGGCGCTCGTGGCCGTGCACGCTGCGGAGGCGGCGTCGCGACCGTTCGAGCTGGTGCTGATCGACTGCAACATGCCGGGGATGGACGGCTTCGAGCTGGCGTCTCGGCTTGGTGTTGAATCGACGATCAGGAAATCGACGGTCATGATGCTCAGCTCGAGCCATCACAACCGCGAGATCGGCAAGTCGCGGGAGGCGGGGATTGCCGACTATCTGACCAAGCCGATCGATCCGCGAGAACTGCTCGCGGCCATGGGCCGCCTGCTCGCGTCGCGTACCGACGTTCCGGCGTCGATCGCCCCAGGGTCGGTCCCGACCGGTGCACCACGAACGGGGCTGCACGTCCTCGTGGCGGAGGACAACGTCGTCAACCAGAAAGTGGTGAAGGGGATCCTGCAGAAGCAAGGGCATCAGGTGACGATCGCGGCGACGGGCGTCGAGGCGGTGGCGTGTGTCGCACGCGACGCCTTCGATCTGATTTTCATGGACGTACAGATGCCGGAGATGGGCGGTTTCGAGGCGACGACCCTGATTCGCGCCAGCGAACAGCACAGCGGCACACAACGGCTGCCGATCATCGCCATGACCGCGCACGCCATGAAGGGCGATCGCGAGCGGTGTCTTGATGCCGGTATGGACGACTATGTGACCAAGCCTCTCGATGCGAGGCGCATCGCCGAGGTCGTCCAGAAGGTCCGGTCAGCTACTGCGGGGCAGATAGACGCCGTCTCTTCAGCGTCGCAGGATGCGAAAGTCGCCTAGCCGCGCGCCGAATGGCCGCGCCTGAAGCTCAGGTGCCGCACTGTGGCGCCACAGTTGCAGTCCTTGGTCGGCAGGAGGATCTGCTCATGCCGATCAAAACACTCACACTCGCCGCCACGTTGTCTGCTGTCGCCGTTGGTTCCACGTTCGTCGCCGCTCAGACGCCCGCCGCATCAACGACCATCGTCGGTTGCGTCTATCAGGAGAAAGACGTGCCCGGCCGCGCGCCCAATCTCGCCGAGCGCGCCGGCGTTCTCGAAGACTACATCCTTGCCGAAATTACACCCGCTGAAGCATCGAAGGCGGTGGGTACCAGTGGCTCAACAGCAACGCCGACGACGAACTCGATGTACAAGCTCGAGCTCGCGAAGGATAGCGAGTTGAAAGCCATGGTCGGCAAGCGTGTCGAGGTAATGGGGCGCATCGACTCTGAAAAGGGCGACTCCACCGGACAGCCTCCGGCCGGCGCCACGACCAGCCGCACGGATCGAATCATGGGACGCGACAAGCTCGACTTGCCTGAGTTCGAAGTCAGCAGCATTCGCGCGATCGATGGCGCCTGCCCGGCGACGCCGTCCAGCCGCTAGTCCGAAGGCGTTTCGTCTCGACGCTGACGACGCCGGATGCGCATTAGCGCTTCCGGCGTTTTTCTTTTCTCGCATTCGCTGCTGCCGCTCGCGCGCATCGGCCCTGGCGTCTGCGCCCCGCTCGCAACTCTGACATGACACCGTCTCGGCAAGCGATGCGATTTCACCATCTGACGAGGAGCATCGTGTGGCGACTGATGCGTAAAATACTCCGGAATAGGCAGTGGTTCCTCAACGCTCGGCATCAGCGCCCATACGGTCCGCAATCACCTGAAGAACATCTACCGCGGCGGTCGGCGTCGGTTCGCCGTGCAGCAGGTGGAGCCGGCGAAACACGCCGTCTCGGGCAAGTAGCTCGCCGGGCGTCCCGCT
>CADEEX010000199.1 GCA_902826465.1 uncultured Acidobacteriota bacterium | reverse complement strand
TCTGGCCGCGACGGCGGCAAGGCCGCTGCCGAGCAGGAGCATCGATGCTGGCTCTGGAACTGCGGTTGCTGCATCCTGCAACTCGAAGTCGTAAACGGTGATGCCACGGCCGGTGCCAATGGTAAACGCATCGACGTACATGTTGAAGTTGTCGGTGTCGCTCGCGAATCCGCTGGTGATGCGGATGCCACCGAACGAGCCTGTCGGGTTCACGATCTGAGCGGTCGGGTTGGCAGCAGTGTAGGTGCCTAAGGTGATTGCGTTGCTTCCTGGCCCTCCCAAGGTGTCGGAGTACCACATCCCCGTGAGTAGATTCCATTCCTGCCACTGCCCCAGGACAGGTGCGGGTTGGGGACTGGGATTGCCGTTGCCAGCGCCCGCACTGCTGTAGTCGGGCTCAAAATGAAGCCGGTCGTCGAAGTTGGAGTCGTAGGTGCCGTCGCCGTCGAGATCCAAGTAGAGCGTGAGGTAAGTCATCTGCTGACCGTTCCACGCGCTGCCGTAAGTGCTGTAACTTAGCGCCGTCAGTGAGGAGATGAGAACTCCGGCCCAGCTGTCGTTTCGCAGTTGAACGCTGCTATCGCCAAATCCCGCTCCGGTCTGGAGGTGCGCGCTTCCAGTGCCGAGTGGCGGCGTCCCTGGGCCGTTCACGAAGTTCGCGCTGCCGCCGTTTGACGCGGGCGCGTTGTCATAAACGCCCGTCTCGTACAAGGTCCACCCACTCGGGTTGGACGATGTGACCGTGATGGTCGCTGCCGACACACACGGGACCGCGACGAAACCGAGGAGCGCAAGAGTGCACCCAGCAACCGAAGACAGAGCCAGCTTCATCAGAAACCTCTAGGAAGAAGGGAAAAGCGTCGACCTAGTTGCGCGCGAGTGCACAGCTCGTGCCATCTCAGCAATTTCAGGAATGCTGGCATTCCCGCTGCTTCGCGTGAAGAAGTCTCGATTTTTGATGTCTATATTCTTTGGCATAGGCGCGGCAGCGCGATCGGCGTGCAGCCCAGAACCGGTGGTCGGGTTACGCAGAGGTGGTGGTCTATACTTATCGCTGCACGACCTCCTTCGGCGCTGCCGTCGCGGCAGCGGTTCTCCCTTCCAACCCCCACGAGGCACGACTGATGGCAACGATCAACCTGCATGCGCGCACCGATTTCAAGAAGGGCGACGCGGGTCGTGTGTCCGGACACATCGTGGCCAGGGTCGATGGACCGAAGCAGGGCGAGCGACTCGCGGTGGCCCTGCAGGACATCAAGGCCGGCGAGAACGGCTGGTTCGACGTGAACGCCGCGTAAGCGTTCACGTCGACATCCGTCAGCGGCGCTGCAGCCGTCCGCCCGGCGCGGCGACGATCAGCTTGACGATCTCTTCCGTGATCTTCGGCTCGAGCCCCTCGGTGTGTCCCTTGTCGAGGCGGCGCACGTCGGCCACCACGCGACCACCCTCGCAGTTGGGATAGACGAACACTTCCGCCTTGCCCGGTCGCGCCAGCAGTCCCCACTGTCTGGTGCCAGGGTTCTGACTGCCGCCATCGTTGACATGGCCCGCCTGCGTATCGACGACATCGTCGCGCCGCACGCGCGCGCCGCAATGAAATTTCTGCGCCACGGTGGATGCGGTCGGCAGGCCGAGCACCTCGTGCTCGCCGGTTTCATAGATGTGCGAGAAGTCGCAGGTTGGCTCTGGTGCCACGGCGGCGTTCGATCCCGCTGCCGTGGGCGGCGTACGAGGGGCGCTGGCGTTGGCCTGAGCCGGACGGCCGGCACCGGGATCACGTTGCGGTGCGCCGCCGATGCGCCCGCCTGACAGGCTCACGAAGCCGTCGATCCGCGCCTTGAAGAAGTCGGTGCAGATCAGCCGTCGAGACGTGGCGCCGCCCTGCGAGTGACCGGCGAGCCAGAAGGCGCGCACGTTGCGCGCGCCCAGCTGCTCGACGATCGACGTCACGATGTTCTGCAGGTAGGCATCGTCGTCCTCGGTCCAGCGGCGAATCGGCGCGTAGGGGCTGGCCACCACCAGCCTGTAGCGGTCCTTGTAGTCGAAGGCGGGGAAGTAGCGCCGCTGCCAGGTGCCGCTCGAACCGCCGCCGTGAAGGTTCAGGATGAACGTGACCGGTTCGCCGGCCTTCAGGTCGCAGGGATAGTCGAGCAGGAAGGTGCGGCCCGTCTTCGGTTCGGGGACCGGCGCGTTCGTGTCGGCCGTGCACGGGGCGTTCAGCAGGCGCACGCCTGACTGCGCCGACGCAGGGGCCGTGAGACCACCGAGAAGCGCTGCTGCCACCACCGTCACTCTGAACAGAAACATCGGGAGTCCTCCAGCGGGGTTGTTGGGCCGCCCAGTATAATCCGCCAGCCATTCGTTCTTCTGGAGGCGGCACATGCGACACAGACGGTACGCGGCGTTCATGCTCGGTGGGTTCATGGCGGTGATCGTCGGGCTGCCGCAGGCCGCTCATGCGCAGGCCCAGAAGCCGGCGTTCGAAGATCACTACGCCGAGGTGAACGGGCAGCGTCTGCATTACGCAAGCCTGGGCAGTGGACCGCTGGTGCTGTTCCTGCACGGCTACCCGTCGTTCTGGTACCAGTGGAAAGACCAGATGGCGGAGATCGGGCGCGACCATCTGGCCGTGGGGCTCGACATGCGCGGCTATAACCTGTCGTCGCGGCCCGACGGGCTTGAACCCTACAAGATGCCGCACCTGGTTGAGGACGTGCGTCAGTTTGCCGAGACGATTGCCGGCCGGGGGAAGAAGTTTACGCTGGTGGCGCACGACTGGGGGGCGAATGTCGCCTGGGTGTTCGCCATGTACCACCCGGAAATGCTCGACAAGCTGATCATCGTCAACGGCGCGCATCCGTTCCTGTCCGAACGCGAACTGCGCGAGAACCCCGCGCAGCGTTTCGCCAGCAACTACTTCTTTGTGTTCAACAACTATCTGGCGCCAGGCGAGCGGCCAGTGGACGAAAGCAACACGAAGGACACAGCCACCCGACGCGCGCACGCCGGCTTCGTGGATGCCGAGGTGAAGGCCGGTCGCTACACCGAGGCCGATCGTCAGATGTGGATCGACAACTGGTCACAGCCCGGCTCCACGACGGCCGGCTTGAACTACTATCGCGCCAATCACCGCAATCCGCCGTTCAACGACCGCCACCCGGCGTCCACGATCCCGCATTCGTGGTCGGCCAAAGAGATGACTGCCGGGGCGAAGGCGACCACCATCCGCGTGCCCACCCTCGTGATCTGGGGGATGAAGGACGGCGCGATTCTGCCGGGCCACCTCAGTGGCCTCGAGACCTGGGTGCCCAATCTGAGTGTCAAGCTGTATCCCGATGACGACCACTGGGTGATGCTGGCGAAGGGCAAGGCGCTGGCGCAGGACATGCGGCAGTACATCGACGACACCAGGGGCTTCCCCAAGGAGTCGGTGTACCGTTGACGAGCGCGCGAGGCGCCAGCTCTGGTATATAGGACGTAGCACGCAGCCCCATCAACGACAGGACCAACAGACGTGGCACCAGAGGATCAGGATGACGACCGCGGCGAACGGACCATGTTCGTTACGCGCGACAGTTTGCTCAACGCGATGGCGGCCGCAGAGCCGCTGCCGCATTTCCTGGTGGTGCTCGAGGGAACCGCTCAGGGCAAGCGTCTCGAGATTGGCGCCGAGCCGATCAATATCGGCCGCGGCCTGCAGCAGACGATCGTGTGCGAAGACCGCGAGGTGTCGCGGCTCCATGCGCGGGTGACGCTCGTGAATGGCGCGGTGGTGGCCGAAGACCTGTCGACCAATGGCACGTTCGTGGACGGACAGCGCATCAACGGCTCGGTCACGCTGAAGGAAGGCGCGACGATTCGGCTGGGCGCGCAGATCCTCAAGTACGAGCGCCGCAGCCGGGCTGACGTGAAGAAGGCCGAGGAACTCGATCGCGACATTCGCAAGGCGACCGACTACGTGCACTCACTGCTGCCGCCGCCGCTTCGAAGCGGCCCGGTGCTCACCGAGTGGTGCTTCGTACCATCGGCGCAGCTCGGAGGCGATGCGTTCGGCTACGACTGGCTCGATCCCGACACGTTCATCTTTTATCTCGTGGACGTGTCAGGCCACGGCGTTGGCTCGGCGATGCACTCGGTGAGTGTGCTGAACGTGCTCCGCCAGCGCGCCCTGCCGCTCGTCGACTTCAGGAAGCCCGACGAAGTGCTGGCGAGCCTGAATCAGCGGTTTCCGACGAGCGAACACAACGGGCTGTATTTCACGATGTGGTACGGCGTGTACCGGGTGAAGGATCGCCTGCTGTCGTACGGCACGGCGGGCCACGGGCCCGCCATGATGGTGCCTGCCGACAAGCGGGAGACTCAACCGCTCGGCATGCCGGCGCTGATGATCGGCATGCTGCCCGATCAAACCTACGACGTCGCCGATACGCCGGTGGCGCCTGGCAGCACGGTATTTCTGTTCAGCGACGGTGCGTACGAGATCGTGACCAAGGACGAAGATCGGTGGGATCTCGAGAACTTCCTGCCGCTGATGCTGGCGCCAGCCGTGCCAGGCACCACCGAGCCGAGGCGGCTGTATCAGGCGGTCAAGCAGGCGTCGCGCCCCGGTCCGCTGGACGACGACTTCTCGCTGGTGGCGCTCACGTTTCCGTAGCGACCGCCCCCTATTTCAGCGGCGAGTAGTCGGTCGCGGTCATGAGCTCGGCCTCGATCTGGACGTTGACGACCATCTCGGTTCGCGTCTTCACCCAGTCCGGGTCGGTGTTGAAGGCCGCCCACGAGGCGTCGCGTGCGACGTTGTCCTTGTACGAGAGCAGGTAGATCATGGTGTTCGGCTTCGACACCGACTGCCAGTAGCCGACGATGGTCATGCCATGCTTCCTGAAGAGCGCTGACGTCGAGTCGCGAAAGCGCTTGTGCAGCAGATCAATCGAACTGCCCTCGCGCACCGTGTAGGTGCGCAGCTCGAAGCAGCGCGATTGCCTGTCAACGCTCGTGCTCGTGGCCGGCAACCCCGGACCGCACGGCGGCGATGGTTGCGCGCCGCGCCCGGCCTGCGCGCTCAGCGCGACCGACCCCATCACGACTGTCACGGCCGACGTCAGTACCAGATTCCACAGTCTCATTGAGGCTCCTCGTTCCATGCCGCGTTCCGAAACCGGGGCATTGTAGCGCCGACAGCAGGCGTCGAGGAGCCTGGTCGCGCTACCCGCGTCGATTCCCGAACAGTAGCCAGACGATCAGTACGACGAGCAGGAGTCCGCCAAGGCCACCGCCGAACATCGGTCCACCGTAGTAGAACCCGCCACCGCCGCCGAGAAGCAAGAGCAGAATCAACAGCACCAGTACGGTATTCATACAGTTTCTCCACAATCCGCCACCATTCGTGGCGGCGGGACGAAGCCGAGCAAGCGCTGTGCCGTTGGGCTACCGCGCGCCAGCCGTTGCCGTTGGCGCTCGATGTTCCACGGTCGTTCCGAGCACCGCCAGAAACTGACGAATCCAGGCCGGGTGCGCCGGCCACGCCGGGGCGGTCACGAGCTGACCGTCGGTCACGGCCTCGTCTATCGCGATCGTCGCGAAGATCGCGCCTGCGAGTTCGACTTCAGGCGCGCAGGCCGGATAGGCGCTGACGCGCTTGCCCCGCAACACGTTCGCCGCGGCGAGTAATTGCGGTCCATGACAGATTGAGGCAATCGGTTTGTGCGCGGCCGCGAAGTGTCTGACGATGTCGAGGACGCGGCTGTTGAGGCGCAGGTATTCAGGAGCCCGGCCGCCTGGGATGACGAGGGCGTCGTACGACTCCTCGCGCACATCGTCGAACGTGGCATTCAGCGCGAAGTTGTGTCCCGGCTTTTCCGAGTAGGTCTGATCGCCTTCGAAGTCGTGGATGGCCGTGCGCACGGTCTGGCCGGCCTTCTTGTCAGGGCAGACCGCGTGCACCACATGCCCCACGGCCTGCAGTGCCTGAAACGGCACCATCACTTCGTAGTCTTCGACGAAGTCGCCGACGATCATCAGGATTCTTTGTGACATGCCGAATCTCCTTGTCTGCCTGCGCCGAGGTGTGGGCGCTGCGTGCCGCCATTCTGAGATCAAGACGACGCGGCGACGCCCGGAAAATGTGCGGCCGAGAACCCTGCGTCGCGGTCGCCGAGCTGTCCGATCGGGCACAGTGCCAGACCTGCGCCTGATTCAGAATGGAGAGGTGGCGATGGGTGTGTGGCGGCATGACTGACTCGACGGTGGGACCAACAGTCCTGGCGGTGAACGGCGGATCGTCCACCATCAAGTTTGCGCTGTTCGGCGACGACAACACCGAGCGGCTGCGTGGGGTGGTGGCCACCGCGCTCACATCGCCGCCCGCCCTCGTCGAGCAGGCGCTCGCGACGGTTGCCTCTCACGGTCACCGCGAATCGCTCGGGTGCATGGTGCATCGTGTGGTGCACGGGGGTGAGCGACTGGTGCGCGCGCAGTACGTCACGCCCGAGCTGCTCGCGGTCCTGCGCGACCTCATTCCGCTCGCACCGAATCATCTCCCTGCCGAGATTGCGCTCATCGAGGCGTTCATGGCGGCGACGCCAGACATCCCGCACATCGCCTGTTTCGATACCGCGTTTCACCACGACTTGCCGGCGATCAGCCGGACACTGCCTGTACCCCGCTCAGCCGGTGTGCGCCGCTACGGATTTCATGGGCTGTCGTACGCCTTCCTGCTCTCGGAGTTGGCACGGCTCGACGCAGACGAAGCCATGGGGCGAGTCGTGCTGGCGCACCTCGGAAGCGGCGCAAGCCTTGCGGCACTCACCGCGGGACGGTGCATCGACACCAGCATGGGGCTGACGCCGTCGGGCGGCCTGGTCATGAGCAGTCGCTCTGGCGACCTGGACCCGGGTGTCGTGACCTATCTCGCCAGACAGCACGGCCTCTCCCTCGACCAGATCGACGAGATGCTGACCCGCGAATCCGGACTTGTTGCGATCTCCGGCGGCACGGCCGACATGCAGCAGCTGGTCGCGCATGAAGACACCGACGAGCGCGCCCGCTTGGCGGTTGACCTGTTCTGCTACCAGGTCAGAAAGTGGATGGGGGCGTTCGCGGCGGCACTCGGCGGACTGGACACGATCGTGTTCGCGGGCGGCATCGGCGAACACGCACCGATCGTGAGGAGCCGCATCTGCAAGGAACTGGCGTTCCTCGGTGTGCGGCTGGACGAGGACAGGAACGCCGTGAACGCCGCAGTGGTGTCTGCGGCAGCCGCCCCCGTTCGCGTGCGCATCATCCCGACAAATGAAGCCCTGATGATGGTCAGGGAGGCGCGCGACATCATGAAAGACGCTGGAGCCCATCGATGACACACGCATCGTCCATGACGAACCAGACACACGTGCCGGCCTCGCTGCAGCGGCTCGATGCCTATTGGCGCGCCGCCAACTATCTGGCCGTCGGCCAGATCTATCTGCTCGACAATCCGTTGCTGGCCGAGCCGCTCCACCCCTCACACATCAAGCCGCGTCTGCTGGGCCACTGGGGAACGACGCCAGGACAGAACTTCATCTACGCGCATCTGAACCGCGTGATTACGGCGCGCGACCTCGACATGATCTACCTGTCAGGGCCAGGACACGGTGGACCGGCAGTGGTGGCCAACGTGT